>NZ_CFIGVI010000015.1:0-60824 GCF_984588085.1 Wandonia sp. | reverse complement strand
ATCGCTAGGTAAAAACAAAAAAGCGAATGCTTTCACACTCGCTTTTTAAAGCTCCCCCTCTTGGGCTCGAACCAACCCCGATTATCGGGGCTCTGATTAACAGTAGATTTTTAGTATTTCGCTAACAACTCTGTTATCAGACTGGGGTTATTTTTTAGGTTTTGAATATAAACCTTGCTTTTCATTTTCTTGATGTGTCGTTCAATAGCTTTTGCCTGATTTTTTGAAGAACATGTTATGGAAAAGTAGACCGCCCAGTCATCTGCCTTGGCAGTATATTTATTCTTTCCATAGGTTTTATCGTAATGTTGTTGAAGTCTGTTTTCCAGATTAACCGTCTCTCCGATATAGAATCGATTAAGTTTTTGTGATTGTAGTATGTAAACAAAGTGTTCCATTGTTAGGTAAAACGAAAAAAGCGAATGCTTTCACACTCGCTTTTTTTAAGCTCCCCCTCTTGGGCTCGAACCAAGGACCCTCTGATTAACAGTCAGATGCTCTAACCAACTGAGCTAAGGAGGAGTGTTGATTTCAACACTGCTAATTTTCATTAGCGAGTGCAAATATAGAGAAAAAATCAGTCAAAAAAATAATTTCTGACAAAAAAAGTAAAAAATATTTAGGATGATTCTGTAAATCAATTAGATGCTATCAAAAGAAAAATCATCTTCTGAATCGTTGTAATCCCCGTAGTCATCATCATCGCCGTTATCGTAATCATAACCATCGTTATCATCCGTTTTAGCAGGTCGGAGTATATTGGTTTTGGATACATTTAGGCGAATTTCCGTTTTAATGGATTCATCATCCTGAAGATAGGCTTTTGCAAAAGGTGTTCCGACCAATTCGACAAGAGTTCCTTTCTTAAGGAAATCAAGAATCCGCATATTAGCCCCTTCTTTCTTCCAAATCGTACAATTTACCCACGTAGTTTTGGTTTTTGCCTCACCGGTGCGTTTGTCTCTCCAGTTCTTGTTGTGTGCGACAGGAAAATTGATTGCCACTACGCCGCGATCCATGTGACGGACGGCTGCATCTTTCCCAATATTTCCAATAAGTCTTGTTTCGAATACTGTAGCCATTTGTAGTGAATTTTGCAACAATATAGAAAGTATTTCGCTGAATACCAATTTTGCAGAAAAAAATAGGAGAATGAAAAAGAAAGACAGTTTGAGAGCTTAAATACTTCTAAATAAGATCAAAAGAAGAAACGTAACAGGGGGCTTTTGGAGAAAGGCTTCCGGGCTCTCGTTCCTTTATTACCAGAGCCACGTTTTGTTTTGGGAGGAGATATTTCGCAAGTCCCCTTTTAATGTTAGGATAAAGAGACTGAGCAAAAGTGTCCTTTTCGTCGTACCAGGTTAACAGTAAATTTGTTTTTGTAATGGCCAATGCACTTTCGAAAAGTGATGCTATAATTGTTGGGTCGTTTTTGAGGGAGACAATGCCTTCCGCTGCAAGAAATCTATGGTGAGCGGGACGAACAATTCTATTGACGAACGGAACAAAAGGGACTATTCGGGTAAGGGATTTACCGTTTTTTCCGGGTAGACGCAGGATTTGCCAGTTTACTTCATGTATCTTGCATGCTGCTATCAGAGAAGTTCCTTCAAAATAACCTATTATTGGGTCGTCTTTCAATGTATGGTGTGGAAAGAAGAGTTCGTATCCACGATATTGTTTGGTTAACAGTTGATTGTACAGTTTTTTTTCTCCGGTTGTTAATAACCTCACTTGTTTATGTTGTCCGGGGAAATTTCGACTCATAGACCAGGTGATAATTTGTGTATGTGTCTTAAAATTGAAATTTTTGGACATCCACAAAGAACGAGTATTGTTCGGTTCGATATAGGCATAAAACAGATCCGGAGCGGGTGTATACAGTCCTTCGAACGCTGCCCGAAAGAACTGGTTAAGCCCCTTTTTGAAGATCGAGTTTTTCTGCTCTTTTTCTTGTTCTTCGGAGGCGCTCCATTTGCTGTCAAATGCAAAGTAACGGATGTAAAATGCATGTGCTGATGTCGAAAGGGTCCTCCTACAAAAGGTAATATTTCCAAGAACTTTTTCTCTGCGTTGTATGTACAGGAAGAGTGGGTTAACAAGCTCGTTGATTCGCTTTTCTGTATCTAAATGTCTGTATGTAGCACCTTTTGTCCCCAAACGGGTTGACTTTAGTAACTCAACAATTCCGGGTTCAGGGTGTTCGGAAAGTTTAAATACCGATGGCAATTGCATATCAGATGTATTCAACGATTGTGTCAAGTTCTCTACGTACTTTGGGCAGATGCTGGTATGGATCTTCTTCGTGACGATAACCAAGAGGAACAGCTACAATACTTTTTAGTCCTTTTTCCTGTAGTTTGAGAATGCGATCAAATTCCTGAGGTATGAAACCTTCCATCGGACATGCGTCCACTTGTTCAGCTGCACAGGCTGTCAATAGTACACCTAAGGCGATATACACCTGACTACTCATCCACTTTACGCGGTCATTTTCGCTCATCAGGTTAGCAGACTCCAACATCTTTTTGAATCCTTTAATTTTAGAAGAATTAACATCCTGATTCCGTATTTTGGCTGAACGGTTGACGTATTCGTCAATGAAATCCTGAGTTACATGACTTTCACGGCAAAGCACTAGTAAATGAGAACAATCGGTTATCTGATATTGGTTATAAGCATGCGGAAGAAGCGCTTTCCGGATTTCTGTATTTTGTACTACCAGAAATTTCATAAGTTGCATCCCCATAGAAGTGGGTGTCAGATTAAGCGCCTGAAGTATACGCTGAAAAGTGTCTGCGGGGATTGTCTTTTCGGGATCAAACTTCTTGCAGGCATACCTCCATTGAAGTGCATCAACAATTGTTCTGTTTTCCATAGTGGCAAAGATATGTGAATAACTATTATGGGGCACGATCAAAGTTTAACTTCGTTTGAAACGAAATTCTATTATATTTGTTCTTTTTCAAAATTACCTATTTTAGGAAGTTAATCGGGTCAGTTATGGCAAAAGAGAATAAAGAGAAGACAAGATATTCGGATGCTGAACTTGAGGAGTTCAGACAAATAATTATGGATAAGCTTGAAGAAGCGAAAGTAGATTTGGAATTGTTGAAGGGGTCTCTGTCGCATAGCGATGATCACGGAACAGACGATACAGGTCGTAGCTTCAACATGATGGAAGATGGTTCGGAGACGCTTTCAAGAGAAGAAATGGCGCAATTAGCTGCTCGTCAGGAGAAGTTTATTCAGAATCTTCAGAATGCACTGGTACGAATTGAAAATAAAACGTACGGTATTTGTCGTCAGACCGGAAAATTGATTCGTAAAGAACGTTTGCGTCTGGTTCCTCATGCTACGTTGAGTATTGAAGCAAAAAACGCACAGGGATAATTAACGGTAAGTTTGAATAAAAAGGCCATAATAGCAGTAGTCTTAATCCTCGGAATATTGATCCTTGACCAGGTAGTTAAGGTTTGGATTAAAACGACGTTTGAACTTCACGAGACCGTGAATATTTTCGGCGATTGGTTTCGTCTGATGTATATTGAGAATCAGGGGATGGCCTTTGGTACGACGTTAGGTTCAGGTTCATGGGCGAAATTGGCGTTGAGTATCTTCCGTCTACTGGCTATTTCGGGGTTGATTTATTACTTGATTAAGCAGTTAAGAAATCGTTCTGTTCGAACAGAGTATATTGTGGCTATATCGCTTGTTCTTGCGGGGGCAACAGGTAATCTGATTGATAGTGCTGTTTACGATTATGTTTTCGAGTTTGATCCTTCTTCACCTTTTAACTGGGTGTTGAATAGTGAAGGTGAGTATGTGATGCGTAAGCAAGGATTTCTGTTTGCCAATGTTGTGGATATGTTCCAGTTTAACGCCCGTTGGCCTGAATGGGTTCCGTGGCTTGGTGGTGAAGATGTCTTCGGGGCTATCTGGAATGTTGCGGATGCAGCGATAACCTGTGGCGTGATTATGATACTGATTCGTCAACGCACTTATTTCCCTTCTTCGGGAAGTAAAAAGAAAGACTCAGAGGTAATACAAGAATAAATAGAAAAGCAACCCGTGACGGTTGCTTTTTTATGCAGTTATCTTTTTTATGGTTCAACGATGGGAATCAAACCACGTATTCCCATATCAACAGGATAATCCCCTGCCTGTGTTTCGTAGATATTATCCTGATCGACATCATACCATTCAAAACTATTATTAATACTAAAGGAAAGTGTTACAACGATATCTTCCGTTTCGTTGCCGGTTATTGTCAGTCCGTTTTCAAATTGGCCTGTAACTACGCAACTTCCTGCCGGGATGGGCGACGTGTCAAATAGCGGGTTCGGAACCGTAGTCCCTTGTGCCTGTCCGTCAATTGTTACGGCTCCCACAACGGGATAGGTAGCTTCAAATCCCCAATACCCCTGATCTTTGTTAGCATTTACAGAACGTGAGGCTGTTTTTATTTTGTAGGTATTGATGTAACTTCTGTAGGCGACAAAAGAAGCAAGTGTTCCCGTATAATCAACATTATCCCAACGGAAATCAATATCAAAGTTCTGATAAGCAAGGGAGACACGTGCCCATTGATAATTTCCTGCTGCAACCTGACTTAAAGGAATCGAGTAGAAAATTTCACTGTCGCCCTTAATAATCGCTTTTGAAAAGTCAACTGCTTTTTCTCCTCCTACACTTGTTTCTGCGCCATAGAAAACCACTTCACCTTCTCCTAATGGTGTGTAGCCGGATGGGGCAAGTTCAATATAATGTGCGGACATTCCATTGAAATCAGGAGTTTGGGCACCATGTTCTGCAGGAATCGTTGAGGGTTGTCCAAAGTTGTTTAACCGTTCCTGATTTGGATCAAATTTGAATTTAAAGACCAGTTTGGGACCGGAGGTATCTGTTCCGGGAGGGTCGGCTTCTTCTTTTTTGCAGGCTGAGATCATAATTAGCGGGATTATCGACAGGAGTTTCCAGTTTTTCATAGTTTCGTTTTAGGGTTTCGATATGAATACGAACGAATGTATAGATTTATTTTACCAGATATAAATTCTCATTCCTGTAAATGAGAAGAGAGTTTGATTTTTAACATGAAATTCTCAATGCCGCTAAGAATTTTGACATATTTGCAGTATGCTTGAACCATTCGATGATACATACTTTATGAAGCAGGCTCTTTTGGAAGCGCAAAAAGCGTTTGCGGAAGATGAAATACCTGTCGGAGCAGTTATAGTTGCTAATAACCGGATTATTGCCCGGGCGCATAATTATACAGAGAAACTGAATGATGTAACGGCACATGCGGAAATGCAGGCAATTACTGCAGCAGCGGACTATATAGGTGGGAAATACCTCACTGATTGCACGCTTTATGTTACTCTGGAGCCTTGCGTAATGTGTGGAGGAGCATTATACTGGTCACAGATAGCAAGAATAGTCTATGGCGCTTCGGATGAAAAAAGAGGAGCAGGAAGGGTACAGCCGTCTCTTTATCATCCCAAAACAGAGGTTGTGTCGGGAATACTTGCAGATGACTGTAGAGCCTTATTACTGGACTTCTTTGCTAAGAAGAGGTAGTTTCCAAGACCTTTATTTAAAGAAGAACCTGAAAACATCATTCCCGTTTGCATAGAGTAATAATCCAAGTAAGAGGATAATTCCTATCATTTGCGCATATTCAAGAACCTTTTTGTTAGGTTCCCTTCCGGTAATCATCTCGTACAATAAGAACATCACATGTCCTCCGTCTAATGCGGGGATAGGCAAAATGTTCATAAAGGCAAGGACGATTGAAATAAAGGCTGTGTTTAACCAGAAAGACTGCCAGTTCCATGTGGGTGAAAACATGTTTCCGATTGCGCCGAATCCTCCCAGGCTGGAAGCACCTTTTTTGGTGAAAATGAATTTTAACTGGGCAACGTAATCGTGAAGTGTCCAGTAGCCATACGAAAACCCACTTGCCAGTGCCTGTCCGAAAGTGTAATCAATTTGAGTTGTTTCGATGTGTTGCAAGGCAGAAAATCCCAGTTTTCCAAGCGAGTCTACTTGGGGAGTTAATGTGACAGCCGCATTGTCTCTCCAAACAACCAGATCAACCTTTTTTCCTTTTAGCTCTCCGAGTTGGTTTGAGAAATCCTGAAAGAAAACAACCGGCTCTCCGTTTACGGAAATGATACTATCCCCCCGCATCATTCCTGCATGAGATGCTGGAGTTACCGGAAGTACGCTATCTACACTAAAATGACTTCTTATGGAGAAGGCAGGAAAAGCGTCTTTTTGGAAGAGCGTGTAGTCAATATCTTCGGGAAGTGTAATGGTTTCTTTGTCGCCATTGCTATGTTGTACTTCTATTTCACGGTATCCTCTCAGTAGGATACCAACGTTTAGTTCGCGCAAATCTTCAACCGGTTCTCCTTCTGCGGAAAGAATAATATCTCCATCCTGAAAACCATATTGTTTTAGTTCCTGCTGCACGTGTACTCCGTAGGGTGCAGCATCCATTGTGACGTACTCGCGACCCCATACCCAAAGAACCATCATATAGATGAGAAACCCGAGAATAAGATTCACGGTTACTCCTCCAATCATAATGATTAGTCTTTGCCAGGCTGGTTTTGAACGGAATTCCCAGGGTTGTGCAGGCTTTTCAAGTTGTTTGGTGTCCATGGACTCATCAATCATACCTGATATTTTCACATATCCTCCTAATGGAAGCCATCCGATTCCCCATTCGGTTTCCCCAATTTTCTTTTTAAAAAGTGAGAATCCCGGATCAAAAAAGAGGTAGAATTTTTCAACACGTGTTTTGAACCAGCGTGCGGGGATAAAGTGCCCTAATTCGTGAAGTACAATAAGTATAGAAAGTGACAAAACGAGTTGTCCAGCTTTAATCCAAAATTCCATTGTTTAAATTTTCAGAACTCAAAGATAGCGGTTTTTTCTTGCTCTGCTCGTCACGTGTACTGACAAAATCGACTAAAACTGTTTGCATGTGAAATTGTTCCCTTATAATTTTCCTAATTTTGCAGTATGAGTACAGAAAAAAGAACGCCACTTGATGCAATCGGAGAGTTTGGATTGATTGACCGTATTACAAGCTCCTTTGCACACCACAATGGTACAACGGTAAAGGGGGTAGGAGACGATGCTGCTGTGATCCGGATCAATGAAGAGGAACATATGTTAATCTCCACGGATATGTTGGTTGAAGGGATTCACTTTAATCTGATGTATGCTCCGCTAAAGCATTTAGGGTATAAATCAGTTGTTGTGAATCTGTCGGATATTTATGCAATGAACGGTAAACCGGAACAAATTACCGTTTCTATTGGTGTTTCGAGCAGATTCCCGGCTGAGGCGATTGATGAACTGTACGAAGGAATAAAGAAGGCGTGCGATGTGTATGGCGTTGATCTTGTGGGAGGCGATACAACTTCTTCTCTTTCCGGATTGGTAATTAGCATTACGGCTGTTGGGAGAGTAAATCAGAAAGATGTTGTTTATCGTTCGGGAGCGAAGGAAAATGACCTGTTGGTTGTTACCGGAGATTTGGGAGGTGCATTTGTCGGTTTACAGGTTTTGGAACGTGAGAAAGAAGTATACAAGGCTAATCCATCAGCACAACCTGATCTGGAGGGGTATGATTATATACTGGAACGGCAACTTAAACCAGAAGCAAGAAGAGATGTGATCGGATTTCTGGATGAACTGGGTGTGCAACCTACTGCAATGATTGATGTTTCTGACGGATTGGCATCCGAGATTCTACATTTATGCAAAGCAAGTAAAGTGGGATGTCATGTCTATGATGAGAAATTACCTATTGATCCGACAACATATTCTACGGCGAGAGATTTCGATCTGGACCCCAGTACATGTGCTTTGAACGGTGGAGAGGATTATGAATTACTCTTTACTGTAAGTCAATCTGATTTTGACAAGATAAAAGGGAGTCCTCACATGACCGTTATTGGTCATATGGTGGAGGAGAATGCCGGAATTTATGTAATAGATCGGGGAGGAGCGTTAATTCCTATTCAGGCACAGGGCTGGAATCATTTCGATCGCTCAGAGTAAGCCAGATGCACAAGCTCGGCAAAAGGGCGTTTCGATACTTTGGACTTCGCCCAAAGTAGAAACTTGAATGAATCGAATACAGATCGTTCAAAAGGATCTTCGGTTAAGGGTTGTATTTCTGTAATAACATTTTCGAGCAAATCCATTTGGTCTAGCGGAGAGATGGTTCGGGACAGTTTGTTCAGATACTTGAGGAAGATCTCTTCAAATTTATAGACGCGGTTTCTCGACTTCAGATAGCGTAGGGTGTTTTTGATAGCGTATGGGAGAAGTTCCCGGTTGTCGAGTTCAAAGTGGAGAATCAGATTCAGAAGTTGCGAGAAGCAGTAGATATCCAATTTCTCATCAAGCTCTTTGTCATTTAGAATCGTATTGATCCATTTAAGTGACTGGGTATACTCTCCTTCTCCAAAATAGGCAACGGCAATATTGTAATTGAGATAAGCTCTTCTTGCCGGGGCAATTTTTGATCCGTACAGACGATATGCCTCTTCAATCAGAGGGACAGTTTGTATGGCTTCAGTAAACTCTCCACGTTCATTACAAAGCATCAGACGCGTGCTGTTGATACTGCTGAATAATTTTATGTTTAAGTCTTCCGATAAGTTCTTTCCGGATTCTTTTGAAATACTTTTAAGCTCGTTAAGTAACTCATCAACCCTTGAATATGCTCCCAAGTGATGATTCAGATAAATTCCATTTGAGATCAGGCTGAAGTACATATTTACTTCTTCTTTAAGTCGTTCAGGGTTCTCTTTGTATAACGTAATATTTGCTGCGATATACTGTTCTGATTTCTGAAAATCTAATGTGCCAAAATAATAGGCGGCCTGAATCTGATTAACAAGAAAATTAGAATCAAATGCTATCGCATATTGGCATTGAGAAAGGGGGAGTATAAGTTCATCATATACCGCTCTTTCTTCCTGATTTCGGGCAACACCATTTCTATTCAGGTGCATCATTAGTGAGCTTTTGATATGCCATAGATTATTATATCCCCTGATGACTTCACTTAATTCGTTATCTTTTGTTCGCATAGCATCTAAAAAATCCTGATCAGAACCGGCATACCCTGTGTTCTCAAGTAAGCGCTTCATTTTTTGATTAACTTCAAGAAGGATGTGATTTTTTGCGTGCTTTTCAGCTAGTTTTTCAGCGCTTTGTAAGTATTTTTTACATTGCTTATAAAGAGACTTGTCGTATAGAATTTCGGCGTAATGCATCATTCTATATAATTGGGCATCAATGGATGAGTTAGAATGATATGAGTCGAGAGATCGTAGAATGTTTTCCTGAAGTCTTTTTTTTGTTATTGAAAATTTATTGAGAAAGGCCTGTCCCTTAAAATCTTCGAATAGTTTGTTTTCATCATAGCCGTTTTGATGATCCAAATAATCAAATAGAGTGATATAATTATTCTCTTCTCCAATCGTATGTTTGGAAGAAAACACCTTGAAGTACCTCTTCTCGGATTTTGTTAGGCTTTTGATTAGTTCGTATAATGATGTAGAAGGAGTTGCTGCCATAGTTGTAACTTATAATTCAGAAAACAAGGTAGGAAAAAGAATGAGATTCAGACAAAATAAAATCTGACCTGTATAATTCATTTAGTAAATAGAAAGGTAGTATTATTGATTGGTAGTTGTAATCTGTTGATTAGAAATAAAAAAAGATGCCTGAAAGACATCCTTAAAATATGTTAGAAAGGAAATTTACTACTTTCCTTCTCGTTTACGCTTATCTTCGTCAGTGTCGTTGTTGGGATCTGTAATACCTGTCCCTCCAAAAAAATCTCCACTGGTATTTGTTGATCCGCTACCTTTAAGGCTACGAGTAGTCATTTCTGTCGCTTCATCACTGTTTTCCTCAACTGAAACAGGAGTTATAACTTCCTTTTTACATGAAGTAAAAACGAAAGTGGAAACGGCTAATATGAAGAGTAACTTTTTCATTCTTAATAAGAAAAAAATCAAACTTAGTCTAACAAATATATGGTTTTGTTTCTAATCTTCCAAAGAATTGTCTGGTATTTTTATGTGAACACGCGTACCTATTGATTCTCCTGCGTCATTTTTTATGTCATTGGGACCAATAAGCAAGAAAGATTTACCCGAAATCTTTTGTAAAAGCTCGATTCGGGAACTGGTTATACTCATTCCCTTTGACTGATGATCGCCATCTCCCTGTTTCTGTTTGATACTCTTTTCATATCCAACCCCGTTATCTTCAATGATAAAGTCGATGGTGTCTCCATTTTTTTGTGCAGAGAAATGGATCTCTCCTTTGGTATTTTGACGGGGTAATATGCCATGAATAATACTGTTCTCAACAAAGGGTTGGAATATCATGGATGGAACTTTTACAGCTTCAGTATCTATGGAAGGGTCAATCGTGAATTCGTAATCAAATCGATCCCGGAAGCGCATAGATTCAAGGGAGAGGTATAGCTTCAGCCGTTCAATTTCCTCTGAAAGCGTAACCATATTTTGATCGGTTGAAGAACTGTCAAGATTTTTTCGGATAAGTTTAGCAAACTGACTCAGGTATTTGTTTGCTGAAAGACGATCCTGCGTATTAATAAAGTACTGGATGGAATTAAGGGCATTGAAGATAAAATGCCTGTTCATGGAAGCGTTCAATGATTGCTGTTCCAGATCGCGTAAACGGGAAGTAAAAACAAGTCGTTCCTGTTCTCTTCTGGAGCGTTCCTGTTTCAGCTTAAAACGAAACAGAATAAGAAGCAGACTTCCGGTAAGAAGAACGCCAAGAGAAATGAACCACCAGGTTGTATAAAAGGGTGGAAGAATAATAAAAGGGAAAGTCACTTCATTTGAGTAAATTCCCGTTTTACTGACGGCTCTGACCCGGAGTCGATAATCCCCGGGTACAAGTCCCGAAATACTGATTTCATCCACTTTCGAAAGAGGAGACCAGTCTTCATTAAGTCCTTCGATGAGGTACTGAAACTTAATGTCCTCCGGAAAGGCAAGAGTAACTGCCTTGAAGTTAAAAATGAAACGATTTTGACTATGCGAAAAGCGGGCAGGACTATACGCATCCATCGGTTTTTCATAGGGCTGAAAGTTCACGAGAACAGAACTAAGACTAAGGATAGGAGGAATGGTCTTTGCGAAGACATTTTCCTTTGTTTTATCAAATTTCATTAACCCTTCTGAAGTCCCGAACCACAGATTTCCTACCTGATCAATGAAAGAAGAGTTTATATTGGTCTCCAAACTTACAAGTCCCTCGAAAATACCAAATTGTTCAACATGGAAGGCATTCCAGTCTCCGCTTTTGGGAGTGAACCGGAAGAGACCGTTGTTAGTTCCGACCCACATATTGTCTCCATCTTTTTGGATAAACACAGCAAAGTTAGATCCACTAAAGTCCGAGTAATTCAACTGGCGGATCACGCCATCTCTGAAAAGGTACACTCCCTCTTCTGTACCAATCCATATATTCCCGAATTTGTCAGCTTCGATACTATAGGCGCCGGGTTGATTTTCTGAAATCTGATAATTTAATAATACTTTGCTGGAGGTCAGGACATGAATTCCCGTTTGTGAAGCCATGAAAAGCTGACCGTCATACTCGGCAAAATCCCTTACATTTCTGATATTTGCAGATTGTGAGATAAGTTTACTCAGTGGGTAAACAGAATCGTTTTCGAAATAAGCAGCACCTTCCTGACCTCCTATCCAAAAGCGTTGATGACTATCCAGAAAAAGCGACATAATTTTATTGCCAGGTAAGGAAGGGTAGTCAGATTGAAAGTAAGGAATAAATTGATCTTTTTCAAAACGGTTAAGTCCATCTGCTGTTGCAAACCATACCTGTTTCTTTTTATCCGTTGCGATTGCCCAGACCGTATTATTACTCAGTCCGTTTCTGTCGTCGTAAATTTTCCATCCGGATTTTGTTTTTTGACTTACTCCGTTTGCGTAGGAGCCAAACCAGATGTTTTGATCTTTATCCTGGGCTACAGATACAATTAAATCACTGTTTAATCCGCTTCTTGTTGTGTAAAAGGTAAAAGCTTCTCCTGAGAAATGGACAAGCCCTTTTCCTTCGGTCCCTAACCAGATACCATGAGTGTTGTCCTCAAAAACACAGGAAATATTTTCCATCGGTAAACCATTGGAAGTGTGTAAGTGTAAGGTTTCTTTCTCATCAATACGGACAGCACCGCTAAACTTTGTAGATAACCAGATCTTTCCGGTATGATCAATGAATAAGTGTTTGAAATTTCCTCCAAGTAATGAGGCTGAATTATCGTAAGGTTTAAGTTCCGATTTTTCAAGATAAAATACACCGTCACCGTATGACGCGGCAAATAGCTGATTGGTAAGAGGGTCAATTTTCAGTGAGCTGAAACTGTATTCTTCTGATCCGGGTACAAGGTGAAAAGAAAACC
The DNA here is from genome assembly GCF_984588085.1 of Wandonia sp. Taxonomy (NCBI): domain Bacteria; kingdom Pseudomonadati; phylum Bacteroidota; class Flavobacteriia; order Flavobacteriales; family Crocinitomicaceae; genus Wandonia; species Wandonia sp. Next base: position 48,325 of record NZ_CFIGVI010000015.1, on the reverse strand, counting down.
CATCATTCGAGTAGAATACTCCTGTTCGTGTGGCAACGTACATTTTGGAATCATAAAGTACCATGTCGCGGATACGTTCAAACTCATCCTGGTTACTAACTCCATGAATTGTTGGATTAATCTGAACGATCCGATCTTCTGAAAAGTGAAAGAGACCACTTCCGTTGACCCCAAAGAAATAGTTGCCTTTGTAGAAAAGAATGCTGCTTACTTTTCCTCCGTCTTTTATCTTTTCAATAGGAAGTGCAACGAATTGATTGTTAAACTTGTATGATACACCGTTTTCGTGTCCTACCCACAAAGTATCTCCTATAATTGCCAATGAAGAAATGCGGTTGTTAAGTAAACCCTGGTCAACAGAAAACGCCTCAAACTCGCGACCGGAGAAGCGAGCTAGCCCTCCAAGAGTTCCTACCCAAAGGAATCCCTGTTTATCTTGTGTAATACAAGTAACCTGAGATTGAGGTAAACCTTCAGCTACGCTATAAGTTCGGAAGGAATATTCTTGTGCAGCGAGTGAATGGCAGCATAAAACTAGACCAAGAAAAACATACAGGGCACGATAGGACATGCTTAAAGTGTTTTCAGCAATTTTACAAAATCCACAACGCGGTTTCGAGCTACGGGAATATGGTCTTTATTGTTCAATACGGCAAAATGACCATCTTCGTTCAAATACTCTGTCAGGTAATTGAGATTTACTATGTGTGATTTGTGTACTCTGAAAAATTTAGAAGGGTCGAGAAGGTTTTCATATACTTTTAATGTTCTCGTATCGAGGTATCTTGATCCGTCTTCGAAATGAAGCATTGTGCAGTTTCCGCTTGCTTCCAGATGTACAATCGTATTATCCTCGATAATTTTCAATCCCTTGGTATGTGAAATGGCTATACGATTAGAAGGTTTGTTGCGAACAAGTGAATCGGAAAGGTTGCGTATGGACTCGAAATACGTTGAGAAGTTTTCGGGAGCTACCTGAAAAGCGTCTTTCGTTTCCTGAACTTTGCGAACGGCATTTTGAAGATCCTCTACATCAACGGGTTTTAGAATGTAATAGGCAGCATTTGCATTAAATGCCCGAATCGCAAAATCTTTAAAAGCGGTTACAAAAACAACCAGAAAATCTTTCTTTTCAATTCGTTCCAGGAGGTCAAACCCTTCTGCTCCTGAAGGCATGCGAATGTCAAGGAAGACAACATCGGGATTGCTGGATTCAATAATACTCTGTGCATCATCAATGTTACCGGCTTCACCGATTACCTCTACTTCCTGACAAAACTCTTCAAGAAGCATAATGAGGTTTTTTCTTGCTAATTCTTCATCATCTACAACAACTGCACGTAAATTCATTTTAGTTTTTTGGATTTTTATTAAAAATAGTGATTTTCATCTATATGATAACGCAATCTTTACGTAAAAAAGAACGGAATCCCTTTAGTCAATATGAGATACCGTTCACTAAATGAACCCTACAACTGAAAAAGTTAGGAAAAAAGAAACAACCTTATCGCTTAACTTAGTGATAACATTGTTGCTTTAGGAATCCAAAAAAACACAAAATTATGAGAAAACATCTACCATCTATTTTTTCTTTGAGCTCAGCTAACTATATCTGGGTCTTCGGAGAAAACGGAAATTAATTTTCCAACATTTTTAATAAGGTTTCTGCGGATGCGTGGGGTTGCTCAATGTGACTCATGTGTCCGCAGTTTTTTTGTATGAAAAAATGTTCGTTATGTCCCGGCCAGTCTTCTTCTGATTCTTTTGAGGAAATCAGATTGTCAAATTCCCCCTGTATTGAATATACCCGGTCTTTGTGCTTTGCAACAAGAGCTCTGTGATTGGTTCTGTTTTTCATAGCCTGGGCACTGTGTACAATTGCATCAGGATGCATTGCTGCTGCACGGTTAATTATATCTGAAATAATTGAAGAGTATTTTTCAGGTGTGTGGAATAGCAACGGGATAGACTCGTTGAGAAAAATTCTGGCGTTTTTGCGAACTACAGCTCCTATTCGGTCTCTGTTTTTTTTTCGTTCTTCACTGTCTTCCCAGTAATTGGAATGAAATAATACGAGTTTATCCATTCCCGAGGATGTGCGTTGAAGCATTTCAAGCCCGATATAACCTCCCATGCTATGCCCGACCAGATCAAAGTGAGTTATTTCACGTTGTTTTATTTCGTTTTCCAACCAATCAGCGTAGGCTGAAATCTGCTGTTTTTCCGGGATTATTTCTTTATTTTCCCCATGTCCGGGAAGATCAAGAAATACCAAAGGGCGGGAGAAGACAGATGTATTCATCACCTCCCACCCCGAAGAATCCAAAAGAAATCCATGAAGGAATACAATGGGTTTGTTACTTGTATCCACCTGTTTATGAGTTCATAAGATCTTCTATTTCATCTGCTTCAATAGGAATAGTAGCCATAAGGTTGACAGGGGCACCTGTTTCCTGTACTACCAGATCATCCTCAATACGAATTCCCAAACCTTCTTCCTGGATATAAATACCCGGTTCACATGTGAAGACCATTCCTGCTTTCATGGGTTCATTCCATGGGCCGACATCATGTGTGTCAAGTCCGATGTAATGAGATGTACCGTGCATAAAATATTTTTTGTAAGCAGGCCACTCAGGATTTTGATTCTTCACGTCTGTCTGATCAATTAATCCTAATTGAATCAATTCTTTTTCCATGAATAAACCGACTTCTTTGTGGTATTCTGCCAGTACCGTTCCCGGGACTAATAGTGTTTCTGCAAACTTCTTTACGCGAAGAACGGCATTGTAAACCTCTTTTTGTCTTGGGGTATAGCGTCCGTTTACCGGAAAAGACCGGGAAAGATCGGATGCGTAATTGGCATATTCAGCCCCTACATCAAGTAGAATGACATCACCATCATTACAAATATTGTTGTTATCGATGTAGTGAAGAACACATGCGTTCTTACCACTGGCGATAATTGGAGTGTATGCAAAGCCTCGTGACCGGTTACGCACAAATTCGTGAATTAGTTCGGCTTCTATTTCATATTCATATACACCGGGTTTTATAAACGGTAATATACGACGAATCCCCTTTTCTGTAATTGAACACGCATGGAGCATAAGTTCTAACTCCGTTCGTTCTTTTACCGAGCGAATTGTATGCATAATAGGAGCGCTCTTTCGGTATATATGAGCGGGATATTTTTGCTTACAGGATGCAATAAAGCGGTCTTCCCGTGTCTGAACTTCTGTGTTTGCACGTAAATGTTCATTGGTGTTGAGATACACACTTTCGGCTTCTGCCATCAATGTTTTGAAAATGGTGTCGAATTGAGACAGCCAGTACACTGTTTTAATCCCTGAAACCTCAAAGGCAGCTTCTTTTGTTAGCTTTTCTCCTTCCCATACAGCAATATGTTCGTTTGTTTCCCGAAGGAATAAAACTTCACGGTGTTTTTCGTCTTTTGCATCGGGGAACAGAACAAGAATACTTTCCTCCTGATCTACACCGGAAAGATAAAAGATATCCCGGTGTTGCTGAAAAGGCATTGTGCTGTCGGCACTTATCGGATAAATATCGTTAGAGTTGAAAACAGCGAGCGAATTTGGCTGCATTCGCTGAGTAAATTTGGATCGGTTTGCAATAAACAGCTTTGACGGTATTCTATCGTATTTCATATCTAATGTCGTTTTTCAATGGTTGAAAGTACTACTTTTTTCGCGTTTTCGGGTGACTTCTGAAGAGCTTTTACTTCATTTTTCTGATATACAGATTGTTTTTTACAGCGTAAATTGATTACGTTGTCAGTGTTGCAACTTTGTCCTGTAACAAAAAACAAGAGTTATGATAGCAATTTTTGAACGTTTAGAGATCAACAGAATTCAGTTCCAGCAAGGAGATAATGAAGTAGTTGTTAACTGTCGTATTACACAGGCGGGAGAAAAGATTGCAGCTACATTATTAATTACATTTTCAGATTTGAATCGTTTGCTTGCCAGGCTAGGGAATAGTGGAGTAGAAGTGGACTCTTCGCGTTTCCAAGTAATTGATATGGGAAATGATGAATGTCTGTACGAATGTGATTCAAAAACCTTTGGTCTGGATAGCTTTACTATAGAAGAACCGACTTTTTATAATCCTGTGAGACAGATCAGAGCGTGAAAAAAAGGGATAAAGCCAACCTAATGTGATTATTTTCGTCTCATTAGTTGGAAACAAAGGGTAATAATTGTATTTTTATCCGTCAAAATGCTTTAACATGAAACTGAAATTTTTCTTTTTGGCTGCTGCAGCTTCAGGAGTGCTGGTGTCTTGTGTGAAACATGAGGTGATTCCACCACCAAAGCCGGAAGTTGACCTGAGTACTTCTTTTGTAGCGGATACAAACGGAACGTCAATTTCCTATGTGAATGATGTGGATGGATTCTCTGTAGAGACAACCAGTTTCCGGGAGTTACAATCGTCTCCTCAATTGTCGAGTATCATTTATTTTAATACAATCCGTTCAACGAACTATTCGGATTTGTTTAAAATTTCTGTGGGTAGAGCATTTTGGGATGCTGTAGAGGGAGATTTACCTTCTATTAGCCAGTTTAAATTGTTTTTTGAAGGGATGCTGACGCCAAATGATCCTGTTTATTCGGATGAAGCCTTAAACGGAATTATGTTAGAATGGCGAGACAGTGAGAGTAATCTTTGGGTTTCAAATGAAAATTCTCCTGAGCCTCAAACATTTTCTTTTACGTCAATTACGCAGGAGTCGGATGAAGAAGGGGATTATATTAAGTTTACAGCTGACTTCTCCTGTTGGTTGTATTCTTTGGATGGTTTAGACTCAGTACATTTTGAAAATGGAACGTATATATCTTATTTTAAGAACAACTAATTTTAGTTAAAACTTTTTAAATTAAGACCGATAATATTGTATCGGTCTTTTTTTTTTCTTACTTTTCAAAAGTTTCATCAAACACGAAATATGTCGGAATGCTTGAAAATAGCTGTAATCGGTGATTTCAACTTTACTTACAATTCACATCACGCTACGAACATGGCGTTGGAACACAGTGAAAGATATCTGGAGGTCGAGTTGAGTTATTACTGGATTCGTCCGTCAGAGGCGGTTAATATGCGTCCGCATACATTTTCAGTGTACGACGGAATTCTGATTGCTCCGGGGCCCTATTTCAATGAGTTTTTTCTTAGTGGTGTTTTAGGGCAGGTAATTAATCTGAATACCCCTCTGTTAATGACCGGGGAAGTATACAGATTGTTTATTGAATTGTTGATCAAGCAGAATAATCTGAACGGGAATAATGAAAAACTAATCAGTGATAATCTGGTTTCAGGCAACCAGTTTGAACCGGTACAGATTCAGCCGTTGAATTCGACAATGAAAAAATTGTATGCCACACACAGTAATGTCGAATTAACTTCTTCAAGATATTCTTTGTATCCCCGATTGTTGGAAGTGCTCCAGGATCAGGTGCTAAGTATAGAAGGTCGGGATCAGTTTGAAGAGCCTGAAATTATTCGATTAAAGAATCACACTTTTGCGCTTGCGACGATGTTTTGTCCGCAAATATCATCAACCCGTGAAATGCCTCATCCTTTGATAAACTTATTTGTGAGATCCTGTATGGAGCAGTTAAAAACTGCAGGAGAAACAGTGTGATGCAATACGACTATAAAAGATTTTTTCCTTTTACTTCCTGTTCACTTTTTTCATAGCCTTCGTCTATAAGTAGTTCATGTTGGTTTGCCGCGGCTACTGCCAACTGATCACAACGTTCATTTTCGGGATGGCCGGAATGTCCTTTTACCCAAACGAATTTAGGGTGAAATTTTTGATGAAGGGGCAGGTACCTCCTCCAAAGGTCAGCGTTCTTTTTACCTTTATAACCTTTCTTATGCCAACCGAAAACCCATTTTTGTTCCACAGCATCAACAACATATTTTGAGTCCGAATAAACGGTCACCGGGTACTTATCTGTTTTCAGATGTTCCAGAGCAACGATAACGGCAAGTAGTTCCATACGGTTATTGGTAGTAAGACGATATCCGCAGGAGAGTTCTTTTTCTTTACTCCCAAAGCGGAGTATCGCACCATAACCTCCTCTGCCCGGATTGCCTTGTGCAGCACCGTCTGTATAGATTTTAATTGCCATGGGTCAAGAGTACAAAAAAAATGAATGATGGCAAAATGGAAACTTCGGAAACTTTTTTTTTGTTTTTCGTTTCCTGAGTGTTTTTTTTGATATACTTTTGCGCCATGGAAGAAAAAAGAGAGGAAATATTACTCAAGGCAACACAGGTTTATACACGTTATGGTATAAGGAGTGTTACCATGGATGATCTTGCCAGAGAACTCTCAGTATCAAAAAAAACCATTTACAATTATTTTAAAGATAAGGATGAAATTGTTCAGGAAATAATCAAAACCAAACTGGAGGCAGACAGGTTTAATTGTGGACTGAATGAGTCGACCGCAAAGAATGCAATTGAAGAGTTACTTGGGATATCGCAGTTTGTTGCCGATATGGTAAAAAATGTTCATCCATCTGTTTTTTATGATTTGCAAAAATACCATCCTAAAGCGTGGGAATTATTGAATACCCACAAGTGGGAGTTTTTGTTCGGACAAATACTTAAAAACATTAATAGAGGTATTGACGAAGGTCTTTACCGGGATAATATGAATCCTGATTTGGTTGCCCGTTTGCATCTGGCAAAATCTGATTTGGTTTTCGGAGGAGAGTTCTTTCCTATAGATCAGAGTAATATAGAGGAGATTTTCACAGAGCTTTTCCGTTTGCAAATTCGGGGAATGGCCAGCGAAAAGGGATTGGAATACTTAAAACAACGACTTAATAATCAAGAAAATGCGTAAAATTGGTTTAGTAATAATAACTGTAGTAGCCGGAGTGTTAACCGGTAACGGGCAGCAAAAATTTACTCTTGAACAGGCACAACAGTATGGTGTCGAACACCGTGAGCAGGTCATGAACGCCCATCTGGATTTGAAATCGGCAGAAAAGAAAGTCTGGGAAACAACGGCAATCGGTTTGCCGCAGATTAATGCTGAAGGAAATTTTCAACAGTACATTAATATTCCTACATCGGTGGTAGACGCTTCTTTTATCAATCCAAATGCACAACCTGGAGATGTTGTGTCGTTCAGAATGGGGCAGAAGTATAATGTAACGGGAGGAATTAATGCTTCTCAGTTAATATTTGACGGTTCCTATATAGTTGGGTTGCAAGTTTCCAAGTTTTATACGGAGTTTGTGAGAAGCAGTATCGAGAAATCTCAGCAGGAGGTGCAGTACAATATCACACAGGCATATTATAACGTTCTGATTGCTGAAGATAATCTGAAATTGATCGATTCATTGATTCTTTCCGCTGAAGAGTTATTGGGGAACACGGAGGTGATTTATGACCAGGGAATGATCGAAAAAGAGGAAGTGGATCAATTGGAACTAAACTCGATTCGGTTGAACAGCATGAAGGTAAACACAGAGCGTCAGCTACTTGTTGCTCAAAATTTACTTAAACTACAAATGGGATACCCGCTGACGGAAGAAATTCTGCTGGAAGGCGATCTGAATCATTATCTGACTCAAATTGAGTTGGAGTTCGCTGACCTGAAGGGGTCTATTCAGGATAATATCAATTTGATCATGCTAAATCAACAAAAGCGTTTGTCAGAGTTTGATTTGAAAAATAAGCGTTTCCAGCACTTCCCCCAACTAGCTGCGTTTTTCCAGCATCAATATATGGCTTTCCGATCAGAATTTGACCTGTTTCAGGATAAACCCTGGTACCCTTCAACCGCATGGGGAATTACATTAAAAATCCCGATTATCTCAAGTGGAATGCGTGCTATGCAGGTTCAACAGGCAAAGATCGAGGTGGAGAAGAATGAAAACTCAATCAAAGAATTGGAACGAACACTTCAATTTCAGGAAATTCAGACCAAAGCGAATTTTGAGAATGCATTGACAATGATGAAGTTGGAGCGAAGAAATATTGAGTTGGCAAAATCAATTTATAAGAATACATCGATTAAGAAAGAAGTGGGAGTTGTTACAAGTTTGCAGGTTACTCAAACTTACTCACAAGTATTGTCCGCACAAACAGATTACCTGAATGCAATTCTACAGGTAATGAATGCAAAGAACGAGCTAGACAACCTGTATGGGAACTTTACTACTCAATTAACTGAAAACTAAAAAAAGAAACAAGTCACTAAAAAGAACAACATGAAAAAGGGAATTATTTTTCTTTCAGCCATTACACTCATCCTGATCGGATGTAGTGAGGGCACACAAATTTCCAAACTGGAAGAAAAACGAACCAAATTGAAAAACGAACTTGCCGATATCGAGAAGAAGATAGCGGAGATGGATACAACTTCAAATTCTACACCCGCGGCTCTTGTTTCTTTAGCTCCGGTAGAATTGACTGAGTTTGTTCATAATATTGACGTTCAGGGGAATATCGAAACAGAGAAAGATGCATTGGTTAATGCTGAATCCAATGGAGTTATTCGCGAGGTGCTTGTAAAAGAAGGCCAGCGGGTATCCAAAGGACAAGCATTGGTTCGAATTGATGCCTCAATCATTTCTGATAATATACAGGAATTGAAAACGGGAGTTGATTTTGCACAGTATAATTACGATAAGCAAAAAGAACTATTCGATAAAGGAGTGGGTTCTGAGTTCCAGTTGAAGCAGGCAAAGAACAACCTGGATAACCTGAAAGAAAAACTGACAGGATTACAAACACAGCGTTCGAAATACACAGTAGCAGCTCCATTTGACGGAGTAATAGATGAAGTCTTCCCGAAAATTGGGGAAATGACAGGTCCACAATCTCCGGTAGTCCGTTTAGTAAACAACAGAGAGGTAAAGGTAACAGCTGAAATCTCGGAGCGCTTGTATAGCAGAATTAAAGTAGGAACACCAGTACAGCTGACAGTTCCTTCGCTGGGAGATACAACTGTCGCGTTGACCATTACAAATATTGGGAATTATATTCATCCTACAAACCGGACTTTCCGTATTCAGGCAGCTTTAAAAGAAAACAAAATTCTTTTGCCGAATATGTTGGCACAGGTGCAGATTCTTGATTACAAGAACGAAGAAGCGATAGTGGTTCCTACTCCTGCTTTATTAAAAGACCGTGATAACAATAGTTATGTCTTTGTTGCAGATAACAAAGAGGGGCAGCTGATTGCCCGAAGAGTAAATGTTAAAGTGGTTGAATCTTACAACGGAGTGTCGGAAGTAAACGGAGGCTTGTCAGTTGAAGACCAGGTGGTGTTAAAAGGTGCTAAAGGAGTATCAGAAGGCGATTATTTACGTGTGAAATAATTGAAAAATGGGAGAAAAAGAGAAAGACATAAAGGAATTTGGCTTGTCATCATGGTCTGTAAATAACCGAAAAACGGTATTTCTGGTAATGTTGATTATTATGATGGGTGGGTTTTTCGCCTATCAGTCTATGCCGAAGGAGAACTTTCCCGAACTACAGATTCCTGAAATTTACATTGGAATTGCAAAGCCGGGAAGTTCACCGAAGTATATGGCGGATAAAATTATCAAGCCAATTGAAAAAGAAATAGCGACAGTAAAGAAGGTGGATGAAATGAATTCGAATGGTATACATGGTTATGCTACTATTCGAATAAAATTTGATTTCTCTATTGAAGCAGAAGATGCACTTCAGAAGGTAAAAGATGCTGTGGATAAGGCGCGGGCAAAATCAGACTTCCCGGAGCTTCCTACCGAGCCGAACATTTTTGAGTTGGATCCTTCTCAAATGCCAATTATGAATATCAACCTGAGTGGAGATAATCCGCAGCAGTTGAAAGAAACAGCAGAATATCTGGAAGATATTATAGAAGATCTTCAGGAAATTAATGAAGTGGATATACGCGGTATCCAGGAACAGGAGATGCGTATTGAAGTGGATAGACTTAAAGCTGAGGCTGTAAATGTATCCTTAACAGATATAGAAAATGCAGTTTCCTCAGAGCACCAGACTATTCCGGGGGGAGAAATCCTGATGGATGGTGTGCGTAAGAACATCCGGATTGATGGCGAATTCCAGAATGCGGATGAGCTAAAAAAGGTGATTGTAAAACAGGATGACTATATGCCTGTGCATCTGGAAGATATTGCCGAAGTATATTTCGGTAATGCCGATACAACATCATATGCACGTGAGTTTGGAGAGCCTGTAGTAATGCTGGATGTGAAGAAGCAGGGAGGGAAAAACCTGCTAGATGCTTCTGAGAAAATAGATGCATTATTAAAGCAGGCAAAAGAAGAAGGAATGATTCCGAGTGGAATCTCAATATCGAAAACAAATGACCAGTCAAACATGACGCGGGACATGGTGTCTAATCTGGAGAATTCCATCATTTTCGGTATTCTGTTGGTTGTACTTGTTTTATTATTCTTTCTGGGACTACGAAATGCTCTTTTCGTGGGAGTGGCTATTCCTTTGTCGATGTTCATGTCTTTCATGATTTTGAATGCCATGGGAGTAACATTGAATGTAATGGTACTGTTCTCGCTGGTGCTTGCGCTAGGGATGTTGGTGGATAACGGAATTGTAGTTGTAGAAAACGTTTACCGTTATATGGACCTTGGAATGGAGCCATTTAAGGCTGCCCGAAAAGGAGTAGGAGAGGTTGCCTGGCCAATCATTGCGTCAACAGCAACAACATTGGCTGCGTTTGTCCCTTTGGCGATATGGCCGGGAATTATGGGAGAGTTTATGAAATATCTTCCAATCACACTGATGATTGTATTAGGTTCGTCACTTTTTGTTGCGCTTGTGATCAATCCTGTGCTTACTGCGTTGTACATGAAAGTGGGAGCAGATTCTCCTAATAAGAGAAAAACAGTTATTATAAGTATAGGATTACTGGTGCTTGGAGGTCTGTTTTTAGCGGGTGGTATTATTACATTTGGAAACTTGTTGATTATTTTAGGAATCATCTCAGTTGTCAATGTGTTTGTTTTATTCCCGATCATGGAGTGGTTCCAAAACAAATTCCTTCCGAAATTAGAAGCTTTCTATGCACGTTTTCTAACTTATGCTTTGTCAGGGAGAAAACCGGTGATTTTTATTGTAGGAACATTCTTGTTGTTGATTTTCTCTGTCGTTCTTGTCGGGGTGTTTCAGCCAAAAGTTGATTTCTTCCCGGTTAACCAACCAAAGTATGTAAGTGTGTACGTAACACATCCGATTGGTACGGATATCAAAGTAACCAATCAAACAGCCCTTCAGGCTGAGAAAGCACTGGATGAAATTCTTGCTCCGTATCTTGAGCGTGATAGTAAGATTGAGGATCCGGATGCACGAATTATACAGTCAATCATCACTCAGGTTGGTGAAGGTACCGGTTCCGAAAACGAAGTGTCTATGGGGGCGACGCCCCATAAAGCAAAAATCACAATTAATTTTTCTGAATTTCAGTATCGAGATGGTATACAGACGTCTGAAATTCTGCAAAAGATACAGACGGAACTTCCGCAGCAATTTACAGCGGATATAGAAATTTCTGCGGAAAAGAATGAAGAAGGTCCCCCACAGAAAGACCCGATTTATATTGAAGTATCCGGAAAAAAGGACTATTCAGAAATTATACAGGAAGCATCCCGTATAAAGAATTATCTGGCTCGTTTGAATGTTGCAGGAGTGGAAAAACTAAAAATGGATGTAGAGGCAAATCGTCCTGAAATACCTTTTGTGGTGGACAGAGATCAGGTTCGAAAGTTGAACTCCTCTACAATGGCTGTCGGAATGGCAATTCGTAAAGCATTATTAGGTCAGGATATTGCAACCTATACAAAAGGTGAGGATACGTATGATATTGTTGTTCGGTTTAATAAGAATAACAGGGAAGATTTGAACGCCTTACTGGATCAAAAACTCATCTTTAGAAATAATAAAGGAGAGTTGCTGCGGATTCCTATTCGATCGGTAGTTCTGCCACCAATGGACAACATTTCATATTCGGCAGTAAACCGAAAAGATCAGGTTTCAATGGTTGCTGTAACTTCTAAAAATGCAGAAGGGTACAATGCTAACGAGGTGGTTGAAGAACTCAAATTAAAAATGAGAGATTACGAAACGGAAGTAGGTTTACCAGAGGGGATTACCTACCGTTTCGCAGGACAGCAGGATGAGCAGCAGAAAGAAATGGCCTTCCTGAGTAATGCCTTGTTGATAGCGGTATTCCTTATCATGTTGATTATTGTAACGCAGTTTAACTCGTTCTCTACTCCTGCGATTATCATGACGAGTGTTGTTTTCTCGCTAATCGGGGTTTTTCTGGGACTGGTTATTTCAGGAATGTCCTTTGTGATCATCATGACAATGATCGGTATTATATCTCTCGCCGGAGTCGTTGTAAACAATGCGATCGTATTGATCGATTATACGAACCTGATTCGCGTAGAAAAACGAGAGGAATTAGGGTTGGGTGAGTTTGAAACACTTCCTATGAAGGATGTGATCGACGCAACTATTGAAGGCGGTAAAACAAGACTACGTCCCGTGTTATTAACGGCAATAACTACGGTGCTCGGACTGATTCCTTTGGCAATAGGTTTCAATATAGATTTCTTTAGTCTTTTGTCTGAATATGATCCCAAGATTTATTTTGGGGGAGATAATAACCTGTTCTTCTCTCCGATGTCCTGGACAATCATTTTTGGACTTACATTTGCTACCTTCCTTACATTGGTAATTGTTCCTGCGATGTATCTGTCGTTGTACAGATTGAAGCTATGGATATACAAAGTTGCCGGATGGAAGATGCGTAGTAATATATAATTCAATTATTTCATAGCCATCAAAAAAGCCATTCTCACATTGAGAATGGCTTTTTTATTCAGGTTCTTTTAGTTTTCTTCAGGAGTATATTTCCTCTTGTATTTCTGATAGAGTTCTTCTTGTCTATTGGTCAGATCCATAAATTTACCATCAACAAGAACGGTTGTAATTTTGTTTCCACTCATGTCTAACGCATCTCCTTTTGAAATGAAGAGAGTTGCCATTTTTCCTTCTTCGACGGAACCATATGATTTATCAACTCCGATTATTTTAGCTGAACTGAGAGAAATGGCTGTGATGGCTTCTTCTGTTGTTAGTCCGTAAGTTCTTGCAGTACCCGCCAGAAAGGGGATGTTCCGGGCATTCATAGCTTCCATGTCACCTGCATTCTGAAGACAGAAGGTTACACCTGCTTTTTGAAGAAGGTACGGAAGCTTAAACGGAAGGTGAATATCATCACTTTCACGTTGTGGCAAATCATGCACACGTCCCAGCATTACAGGAATTTTTGCGTCTTTCAACTGGGCAGTGATAAGATGACTGTCGTATCCTCCGATAATGACCGGGAATTGTACAGTAAGTTCTTTTGAAAAATCTATGATATCGAGTAACTCCTGGATGTAATTGGCGTGTATATACAATCGTTTGTTTCCTGTGAACAATCCTTTCATTGCCTCAAAGCGGAGGTCAATTGATTTGTCTTTCGAATTATCTTCAGCGTATGCCTTTGCAGCAGTGAAAAAATCATTCACCTTTTCACGTTCGGTAGTATACTGTTCATTAGTTTTCACCGTTTTCCAGCCTCTTTTTATGAACCCGGGCCAGTGCAGGTGAATCCCGTCGTCCTGTAACCGTACGGCATCTTCCCAGTTCCAGCCATCCAGAAGAAATAATGAAGAACTTCCGGAAATCACACCTCCTCTTGGGGTTGCCTGAGCAAAAAGAACTCCGTTGGTACGTACCGTTGAGGTAACAGAAGACTCCGCGTTATAGGCAATGAGTGATCGCACATGTGGATTGTACTCACCAACTTCATAAAAATCACGTGTAGCTCTTACAGCGTCAATCTCCGTAAGTCCCAAAGTGGAGTTGGGAGCAAAAAATCCAGGGTAAATATGTTGATTTTGGGCATTGATTACCGTGTCAAATTCCGACTTGTCTAATGTATAAGCAAGGGCATTTTTGACCAAAGTGATTTTCCCGTTTTCAACGACAATATAACTTCTTTCAATAACCTGACCGGTACCGGTGTGTAGAACGCCGTTTTCGATTAAAATTTTACCTTCGAACTTCTGAGCAGGTGTTTGCCCATTTCCGAATAAAGGAAAAAGGGAGGCAAGACAAAGGAAGAGGGGGCGTATATTAATGCGCTTCATGATGATGTTCTGTTTCTTCTGTGTCACAATGATAACGAGGTAGGGTTTTGGCAGAATAGGGAACTATTTTTTCTCCGTTTTTTGCAGCATTCAGCATTTTTGAAATGATCCTTGAGCGCTCTGCCTGGTTTTTTGTATTCAGGCTTTCAGTTGATCGACTATCATACAATAATAAACCGTCAACAAAGGTTTGTTCCGCTCTGGCGTGAATCGATAAAGGATTGTCTGACCAGATAACAATATCGGCATCTTTTCCGGCTTTTAAGCTTCCCATCCGATCATCAAGGTGCAAAAGTTTTGCCGGGTTCAGAGTTACGAGCTTCCAGGCTTCTGCAGGAGACATATTTCCGTACTTTACGGATTTGGCAGCCTCTTGATTGAGTCTTCTTCCCATTTCGGCATCATCCGAATTAATAGCTGTTGTTACTCCCTGTTCCGTTAATAGGCTGGCATTGTGTGGTATGGCATCAATTACTTCATATTTATAAGCCCACCAGTCAGCAAATGTAGATCCACCGGCTCCATGTTCTCGCATCTTATCCGCTAGTTTGTATCCTTCCAGAATATGTGTGAACGTGTTGAGAGTGAATCCCATACTGTCTGCAACTTTCATTAGCATATTGATTTCGCTCTGTACATAAGAATGACAGGTGATAAAACGTTCTCCTCTGAGAATTTCTGCCAGAACTTCCAGTTCAAGATCGCGTTTGGTTTCCGGTTGCTGCCCTTTTTTCTTTTTAGCAGTAGCATCCATATAAGCGCGGGCACGATAAAAAGCATCGTAATAAACCTGTTCTACACCCATTCGGGTCTGAGGGAAGCGAATCGTCTGAAAATCTCCCCAATTGGTCTGTTTGACATTTTCTCCCAGAGCAAACTTGATAAATTTCGGGGCATTGTCCAAAAGCATCTCATCCGGTCCGAATCCCCACTTTAATTTAATGATCGCTGACTGACCTCCGATAGCATTGGCCGATCCATGGAGAAGTTGCGAACACGTAACCCCTCCCGCTAACTGGCGGTATATGTTTATGTCGTCCGGGTTGATAACATCACCGATAGAAACTTCGGCCGTTACCGACTGACCACTTTCATTAACTCCTTTTGAAATTGCAATATGTGAATGTTCATCAATAATTCCGGCGGTTACGACTTTTCCTTTGGCATCAATTACTTTGGTTCCTGAGGGGACGTGAAAAGTTCCTTTTCCCACATGTTTGATTTTTCCGTCAACAATTAATAGATCCCCGTTTTCAATAATGCCTTCCTCTTCCCCCGTCCACAAAGTAGCATTCCGGATAAGATAGGTTGAGTGCGTGGGAAGAGAGTCTCTTCCGAAAGCCATGTGCGGAAACCAAATATGATTACCGGCTATTGTATCGATTGTTGCCAGTTCTTCTTTGGGTTTGTTCGCTTTGTAAGCTGTGTTTTTTATGGCTGTCCATTTAATCCATTCTCCTGTTGGCAACATTCCGGAACCTTCCATGGCTCCCATTTTCGGATATGTTTTCCCATTTAACAAGACAGCTCCTTTATAATGGTAATCTTTCAGGTTAAACTGAAGAACGAGATCCCGATCGTTAAAAGAAATAGTACAGGCAACGGCATTGGTGTCTTTTTCTTTGGGTTTATAGTCTGCTCCCGGGTAGACAGTTGCAGAAAGTTTATTCATCTCACCCTCAATTTTAAGGGTATAGAGATGAGTGGTAAGCTTAAGATTATAAGTTCCACGGATATCATTGGTCGTATTTGTTTTTAGGACGGATCGGTGTCCCACGCTCCAGGTTTCCAGAAGTTCAGCATCCTTATCTGTAAATGGATTAGCAGAATAAACAGAGAAAGAAGCCAGCCTACCGGATGCTAATGAACCAATTTCATTGTCCATTCCAAGAATTCTTGAAGGAACGCAGGTTAAAGCATCAAGTGCTTTTTTCCAGGGAAGTCCTTTTGCAATTGTCTTATGAATGGCAGCCCAGAAGTCTTTCGCTTTTTCAATTCCCGAAGAAGTAAAGGCAAAAGGAATCTCTTCCGCATAAAAAATGGCTGGATTAGCAGGAGCCATTTCCCAGTGTTTCAATAAACGAAGAGGAATTTCCTTTGCAATGAAGGGGTTGACCACATCAAATGCTTCGGGAAATTTTAACGGAAGTATGTAAGAATGTCCACCTGCTTTTATCGCTTCTATTTGCTGATATTCATCCCCTCCGCATACAATAGCAGCTTCAAGCCCGAACTCTTTACTTATTTTTGAGATTCGCAATACTTCCAGTTTATCTTCTGCGGTAAAGAAGAGCTTTTGTTGCAGTTGCTTTGAGAGATGTTCAAGCGATACATTCTCAGAATTATCAGAAGAGTTTGCATACCATTTCGCATCAATGATAGCCTGTTTTAATAAGGCAATAGCTCCCATTTGAGAGGATGGATACGTTTGCTTTGAATTTCCTTTGTGTAAACTAAAAAAAGCAGCTGCGTTTCCCGATAGTACCTTTTCATGATGTGGAACTTCTCCCAATGCAATTAGGGGAGCAGTTCCGCGGGCAACCCCATTGGCGACATGGGGAACCGAGAAAGTAAACCCCTTATCTGAGAGTTTCGATTCTTCTTTCGCATTAAATTGATAAAAGTCTAAAGACTGAACTTCAGGATGTATGCTTTCATTCCAATAATAGGGTCCCTGTTTGCTGCTTTCCAATTGAGGAGAATGCGGATTCCCGGTATGTTGCTGTGGAGCTGCTTGAATTCCGATGTCTGTATTTATCTCTATAAACCCAGGGATAAGATATTCACCGGAGAACTCATGAATTTGTGTTCCCTTAGGAAACTGAAGTGTCGTACCTATTTTGGAGATTCTTCCATTTTCAATTAAAACATCGGCATCTTCAATAATCTCATCACTACTGACGACAAGTGTAACACCTTTGATACCAACGTATCTGGGTTTGGATTCTTTTACTCCGTTAGCAGGTCTGGAAAGTTGTCCAAAAAGACCGGCTGAGATCAATAAAAAGCTACAAATAACCAGTAAATTCCTCATCTGCGAATATTTCGAGTTTGTGAAAATAGTTAAAAGGTTTGAAAACTCAAGAATCCGCGAATTTTAAGTATTTTTGATTCCAAATACACATTATGGACACAGTAGTAAATATTTTAGTGCGTTCGCACTCTGGATTAAGATGGATCGTATTGGCTTTATTGATTGCGGCTATTGCTAATGCAACGATGAAGAAAAAGTCAGGAATATACTCTGAAGGGGATCGAAAACTGAATTTGTTTGCCATGATTTTCATGCATATTCAGCTGCTAATAGGATTAGTGCTGTACTTCACAAGCTCTAAAGTGAGTTTTGAATATATGTTTGAATCATCACTAAACCGTTTTTATGGTTTGGAGCATGTATTTGGTATGGTATTGGCAATTATTTTGGTTACTGTTGGGCATTCTAAAGCCAAAAGAGCAGAAGATCCTGCGAAAAAGCACAAGACTATTTTTATTGCTTACTTTTTTGCATTGATCCTGATTATAGCAAGTATTCCATGGCCATTCAGAAATCTGGGAGGATCATGGTTCTAAGGTTTTTTGCTATTGGGTTATCTGCTGCTTTTCTGATAGGATGTTCTTCAACTCCTGAAGATACTGGAAATCAGACAACGCAAAAGGAGGAAAAAGCAGACGGAAAAAAGTTGTTCAATATTCATTGCGCAGCTTGTCATAAATACAATGGAAAAGGAGGAGTTTCAGGAGCGAAAGACCTGACAATTTCTTCACTTTCACGGGATGAGATCGGACAAATTGTTTCGAATGGTTCAGGAGATATGATGCCTTTTAAGGAAGTGCTTACTCCTGAAGAAATTCAGGCCGTTATTGATCATGTGCAAACATTGCAGAATTAGTGAATGGGAGATTTTATTTTAACTGAACATATACCGGAAAAGGCGGTTCTTGTTGGTGTGATAACGCAGCACCAGGATGAATTGCAGGCAAGGGAGTATCTTGATGAGTTAGCCTTTCTGGCTGAAACGGCAGGAGCGGAAACGTGTGGAAGATTCTTACAAAAAATTGATGTTCCTAACCCGAAGACTTTTGTCGGAAGTGGAAAAATTGAGGAGATCAAGACGTTTATTACCGAAAGAGAAATAGGTCTTGTCATATTTGACGATGAACTGTCTCCTTCACAACTCCGGAACGTAGAGCGAATACTGGAATGTAAAATTCTGGATCGGAGCAACCTGATTCTTGATATTTTTGCTAAACGGGCGCGGACTTCACACGCTAAGACACAGGTTGAATTAGCGCAGTATCAGTATTTATTGCCTCGTTTGACGCGAATGTGGACCCACCTTGAACGTCAGAAAGGGGGAATCGGTATGCGGGGACCCGGAGAAACCCAGATCGAAACCGACCGGCGTATTATTCAGCAGAAAATTGCTTTGCTCAAGGAGAAATTGAAGGCAATTGATAAGCAAATGAGTATCCAGCGAAGTAATAGGGGGCAATTGGTTCGCGTTGCTTTGGTGGGTTATACAAACGTGGGAAAAAGCACGTTGATGAATTTGCTCAGTAAGTCGGAAGTGTTTGCAGAAAATAAACTATTTGCAACATTGGATACAACGGTAAGAAAAGTAGTGATTGACAATTTACCTTTTCTACTTTCGGATACAGTTGGATTTATCAGAAAGTTGCCCACCATGTTGGTGGAATCTTTTAAATCGACATTAGATGAGGTAAGAGAAGCAGACTTACTTTTACATGTCGTTGATATTTCGCATCCTAATTTTGAAGAGCATTACAATGTAGTCAATGAGACACTTGCGGAAATTGACGGTACGGATAAGCCAACAATCGTAGTCTTTAATAAAATTGATGCCTTACGTTTTTTTCCGAAAGATGAATTTGATTTGGAAGAAGACGAAGAAAAAGTATATTCTTTGGACGAGTTGAAGAAAATGTGGGTGTCAAGGATTGAGGATAAATGTGTGTTTATCTCTGCAAGTAAAAAGGAGAATATTGACGAACTGAGACAAATCACTTATGAAGAAGTAAAGAAGATTTTTGAAGTACGATATCCGTATAATAATTTCCTTTACTAGCGAAGTATAGAGAAGAAAAAAGCCGGGATAATTTTTCATCCCGGCTTTTTAATTAATCAACTATCCGAATGTGCCACCAAGGTATTCGCATTCCTCTTTAGCGTCTTCATAAATTGCATCTTCAATTGCATTTCCGGTACAATACTCCTTGTCGTAGACATTATTCTCTTTTACAGAACATTCGCCACATTTTTTGCAGGAAGTTAAAAGTGTCAGGATTGCTATTGCGGACACAAAAAATACTGTTTTCATAGTTGTTTTACTTTACTTCAATAGTACGAATTATTACTCAATCGTTACTGTTTTGGTGGCAACAGTTTCATTGATGAAGTAATAACTTTTTCCTGTTATCGTAGCATTTTCCATTTTGTAAGCAGCTACCTGAGCGACGTTTGAGCCATTGGATAAACCGGAAAGTTCGGCAGCACTAAATGAACATGACGTTGTGTTACCGGGAACCGTTTTTAGAACACTTCCAACCTGGAAAATTACAGAGTCCGCATCTGTAACACTGGAAATGGTTAGCGTGTACCCATTTGCCTTATTAACCACTTCTGAACTGGTAATCTCTCCGGCAGAAGGAAAGGCAATTGAAGGATCGAAACTAAAGGCACTTACGGCAGCAGATCCTGTTACACTCCATGACACACCACCGCTGAAATCAACTCCTGTGGCGTTAGATGCGTCCGGTTGAAACACATAGGAATTGTTTGTTTGCTTTGTCAATTGTTTGCTGTTTACGTTTACATTTCCCGCATCAATTAAATTGTCAATGTTGTTGGATTCATAAAATGCAGCGACACCTAATCCAATTGTCATTGAGACAGGTCCGATAGGAGAAGATTGAGAACTTTGTACTTTTATTGCAACCAATGTTCCGTCTGAATTGGAAAGGGTAGGGAATGGTGGAGGAGTTGACTGAGTGGTGGGAGTTTCATCAATAATTTCGTCAATGATTTCTTCTTTTTTACAAGAGCTCATCCCAATCAGGGCTACGAATAATCCGGTAAATACGATTTTGTGGTTCATAAGAATAGTTTTTCGTTATTAATTGAACACAAACATACTGTAAACGAAGCCAGTGGGCAATAGGGCGAATTACCTATTCGGATATGATTTGCAGTAGCGTAAAATTTCTTTTCGGGTCAAATATTTTAGGTAAATTAGAGCTCTATTTTGAAAAACGTATAATACTATGCAGCGATATCAGAACTACGTCCAGGGAAAATGGATGGACGGAGACGGAACAGAAATCGAATTGTTTAACGCAATAACCGGAGCTAAGATAGGCGAAGCTTCCAGTGCAGGGCTGGATTACGAGAGTATCCTGAATTATGGTCGTACTGTCGGAGGAAAGGTGTTGAGAAAAATGACTTTTCAGGAAAGGGGAAGAATGCTGAAAGCATTGGCTCTTTTTCTGTTGGAAAGGAAAAATAAATATTACGAAGTAAGTGCGTGGACCGGGGCCACTAAAATAGACTCCTGGATTGATATTGAAGGTGGGATAGGGAATTTGTTTGCTAATGCTTCCCTGCGCCGTCAGTTTCCGGATTTGCCTTATTATGTGGACGGAGTAGCCGCACCGCTTTCCAAAGGGGGAACGTTTATAGGACATCATATTATGGTGCCGAAAGAAGGGGTTGCGGTTCATATCAATGCCTTCAACTTCCCGATATGGGGAATGTTGGAAAAAATTGCGGTGAACCTGATGGCAGGAGTGCCGGCAATTGTTAAACCTTCTGAGTATACAGGATATCTTACCGAAGTTATGGTGCGCGATATTATTGACTCAAAGATCCTACCAGAAGGGGCGCTTCAGTTGGTGAACGGATTGGGACGAGGTATTATTGATCACGTAAATTGTAACGATGTTGTCACATTTACAGGTTCGGCGGCTACCGGAAAAAAACTGAAAGCACTGCCACATATCGTTGAGGAATCTGTTGCATTTAATCTGGAAGCCGATTCGTTGAATGCTTGTGTATTAGGACCGGATGTAACTCCGGGTTCACCGGAGTTTGATATCTTTATTAAAGAAGTGACTAGGGAGATAACAGTAAAAGCGGGTCAAAAATGTACAGCTGTTCGTCGTATTGTTGTTCCTGAGAATCTTGTGGAAGAGGTGCAGAAGGCAGTTTCAAAACGCCTGGCTTCTACAACAATTGGAGATCCTGCTGTAGAAGGAGTTCGTATGGGAGCTTTGGCGACCCGTACACAAGTACAACGTGTTCGTGAAAGTGTAGAGCAATTGGCAAAATCTCAACAGATCGTATATGGTGATCTGGATACTTTTGAAGTTGTGGGAGCGGACAAGAATGCAGGAGCGTTTTTTAGCCCGATTCTGTTTGTGAATGATGATCCGTTTACAAAAACAGATGTCCACAATATTGAAGCTTTTGGACCGGTTTCTTCAATTCTTCCTTACAAGAATTTGGATGAAGCTATAGAAATTACAAAACTGGGAAAAGGTTCTCTGGTATCTTCCATTGTTACGGCAGATGATAAAGTAGCAACTGAATATGTTGTAGGAGCTGCTTCAATGCATGGTCGTATTCTCGTCTTGAATGAAGCTTGTGCAAAAGAAAGTACGGGACATGGTTCTCCGATGCCACTTCTTACACATGGTGGTCCTGGACGTGCCGGAGGTGGAGAAGAAATGGGTGGAAAAAGAGGTGTTTTGCATTATCTGCAGCGCACGGCTATTCAGGGACACCCTACCACAATAACAGAAATAACAAAACAATTCCAGGTCGGAGCAGCCCAGCCGGAAGCAAATCCACATGTATTCCGTAAGCATTTTGAAGAACTGATTATCGGAGAGACTGTTTTTACACATAAACACACAGTTACCGAGGCAGATATTGTCAACTTTGCGAATGTCAGTGGTGATAATTTCTATGCGCACATGGATGCAACCTCTTTGGCGGGGACGATTTTTGAAGGGCGTGTGGCACACGGATACTTCATCCTTTCCAAAGCTGCCGGATTGTTTGTCGATCCGAAAAAAGGACCCGTTCTTTTGAATTATGGAATTGATGAGGCACGTTTCACAAAACCGGTATATCCCGGAGCAACAATTGGCGTGCGATTTACAGTAAAAGAAAAGGTAGATCAGGAAAAACGTTCCGAGGAAGATATAGCAAAAGGAATTGTTAAATTTCTGGTAGATGTTTATGATGAAACGGGAGAGACAGTAGCAATGGCTACTATTCTTACCATGGTGAAAAAACTGGATCAGTCGAAATAGAAAACGAATAGTTGAATAATATGTACGGAAAAATGAAAGCACAACTCGATCAGGAGTTGAAAGAAATAAAAGAAGCAGGATTATATAAAAAGGAGCGTATTATTACCACGCCACAGGGAGCGTCCGTTAACGTAACTACGCAGGATGATGTTGTGATTATGTGTGCGAATAATTACCTGGGGTTGTCATCACATCCTGAAGTGATTCAGGCTGCAAAAGACGCTTTGGACTCTCATGGATTCGGGATGAGCTCAGTTCGTTTTATCTGTGGTACACAGGATATCCATAAAGAATTAGAACGTAAAATAGCAGAGTTTTACGGTACGGAAGATACTATTTTGTATGCAGCAGCTTTTGATGCAAACGGGGGAGTCTTTGAACCGCTTTTTACCGCTGATGATGCGATTATTTCTGATGAGTTGAATCACGCTTCCATTATTGATGGAGTGCGTTTGTGTAAGGCGCAGCGTTATCGCTATAAGCATAGTGATATGGCAGACCTTGAAGCACAACTAAAAGCAGCGCAGGCGCAGCGTAACCGGATTATTGTGACAGACGGTGTCTTCTCAATGGATGGTGATATTGCAAAAATGGATGAGATCTGTGCACTGGCTGAAAAATACGATGCGTTGGTAATGACAGACGAATGTCATGCTGCAGGATTTATTGGCAGAACAGGAAGAGGTGCGCCGGAATACCATGGTGTTCTTGACAAGGTAGATATTATTACGGGAACACTCGGAAAAGCTTTGGGTGGAGCAATGGGTGGTTATACTACCGGTCCGAAAGAGGTTATTGAAATGCTTCGTCAGCGTTCACGTCCTTACTTGTTTTCAAATTCTCTGGCACCTAGTATCGTTGGAGCGTCCATCAAAATCTTTGAGATCCTGAGTGCAACAACTGAGTTGAGAGATCGTCTGGAAGAGAACACAAAATACTTTAAGAAACACATAATTGAAGCCGGTTTTGATATTAAACCGGGAGACTCTCCTATCGTTCCTATTATGCTGTATGATGCGGCACTTTCTCAGAAGTTTGCTGACCGCTTGCTTGAAGAAGGTGTATATGCGATTGGTTTCTTCTACCCTGTGGTAGGAAAAGGGCAGGCGCGTATCAGAACCCAGATCTCAGCAGCTCATACACGGGAACATCTTGACAAAGCAATCGCAGCATTTATAAAAGTAGGAAAAGAACTAGGAGTAATATAGCATTCCTCCTCTAATGGTTAATGAGTTGGCAGTTCGGTATAAATGTCAATTCATTAACTTTATATTTGCACATTCGGGTATTGAAAACAGTGCACTTTAATGAAAGTAATAGATCATATTAACAACGCGAAAGAAACTCTTTTTTCGTTTGAAATTCTCCCGCCACTAAAGGGAAAAAGTATTCAATCTATCTATAACGGGATAGATCCTCTGATGGAGTTTAAACCCAAATTTATCAACGTAACTTATCATAGGGAAGAATATATGTATAAGGAGCGGGGACAGGGATTACTGGAAAAAGTTTCGATCAGAAAACGCCCGGGGACTGTTGGTATTTGTGCAGCTATTATGAATAAGTACCAGGTAGATGCTGTGCCCCACCTTATTTGTGGTGGATTTTCAAAAGAAGAGACAGAGAACGCGCTGATAGATCTTCAGTTTTTAGGAATTGATAATGTATTGGCTTTGCGTGGCGATTCCATCAAAACTGAAAGTAACTTCCGGGCACATCCCGAAGGGCACTCGTATGCGGTTGAATTGGTGAGTCAAATCGTTGATATGAACAAGGGAAATTACTCCATTGAAGATATTAAACTGGAACCGACGGATTTTTGTATTGGAGTGGCAGGGTATCCTGAGAAACATTTCGAAGCAATGAATCTTCCGACTGATTTGCAATACCTGAAAGAGAAAGTAGATGCGGGAGCTGAGTATATCGTGACACAGATGTTTTTCGATAATAAAAAATACTTTGACTTTGTAGAGAAGTGTCGTCAGGCAGGAATTACAGTTCCGATAATTCCGGGACTTAAGCCAATTAAGACGATGGCACATATCTCATTTCTGCCCAAGTTCTTTCATATTGATTACCCGGAAGAGCTATCAGCCGAATTACTGAAATGCAAGACAAATGCAGATGTAGAAAGATTAGGAATTGAATGGGGAGTTCACCAATCCAGGGAATTGAAAAAGGCGGGTGCACCATGCATTCATTATTATACAATGAGTAATTCTTCATCCACAGAGGTGATTGCCAGAGAGGTGTTTTAGTCTGCTAATAAATTCCTACATTTGGCAATTGTGCTCAGTTAGCACGATTTTTGTAGCATTAAAATAAAACAGAGTTCATGAAATATCTGCTGTATCTTGTGTTGTTAGGGGTAGTTTTACCAGTTATGGGACAAAAGTCACCTGTTCCGATAAAAGGGGTCGAAAGCCTTTTGATTATTGGCAAAATCGACAAGCCGGATGATCGGTATGCTGTTGAAGTAAACCTGACCAAATTTTTTGCGCAGTTCGGCATGAATGTAAAACCTTCATTGAACTATTCTAAAGTAGGGAATTCGGTGGATGATTTGGGTTCTGATTCGTTGAATCAGGTACTGAAAACAAAGGGGATTAAGGGATATCTTTTGATTTCGGTAAGAGGATTTGATCGAAAGTTCAAACCGAGAGAGAACTTTCCTGTTACGTTAACAGAAGCGTTGGAAGAGGGACATCTTTATCCGATCTTTCAGGAAGAAATGAGCTCTGTCACATTTGAGTTTATGTACTTTGAAGACGGGCAGTTCAAAGGGTACGATATACTGAGATTAAGTGGAACTTCCTCACGGGCACAAGTATTCGAAAAATTACAGAAAAAACTGGAAAAGAAATTAGCAGGTTGGGCGGAAAAGCCACAGCAATAGAATCTTTTTAGGTTGTTACTGAGGCATTAAACGCGCTACATATTTTCCGATAATATCAAATTCCAGATTTACTTTGTCACCGACTTTTAGTTCGTGAAAGTTGGTGTGTTCGTAAGTGTATGGAATAATACAAACAGAAAAACCGTTGTCAGTTGAATCAACCACGGTAAGACTTATCCCGTTGATCGTTACAGAACCCTTTTCCACTGTTTTTTCATTTCCTTCATACTTGAAAGTGAATTTCCAACTCCCATCCTGATCCTCTATCGCTGTACATTCGGCAACTTTATCAACGTGCCCCTGTACAATATGTCCATCCAGACGATCCCCGAGTTTCATGCATCGTTCAAGGTTCACTTTATTCCCGGGATTCAGATTTCCCAGATTCGTTTTATCCAGTGTTTCTTTTATAGCGGTAACTACGTACGTGTCATTTTCTATAGAAACAACTGTCAGGCAAACACCATTGTGTGCCACACTTTGATCAATCTTTAACTCATTGGTGAAGTCAGCGGATAGCGTAAAATGAACGTTTTCCTGATCCTTTTCAATGTGTTTTACTTCCCCAAGCTGTTCTATAATTCCTGTAAACATAAATCTTAATTCCCGTTAAAGACATGGACAAAACCATGTAAATCCATAAACTGTTCTCCTGACAAAGTTAGGAAATACACGCGACAAGTGTAAAAATAGACGCCTTCTGTTACTGTTTTTCCTTTTTTAGATTCTGTTCCGTCCCAATTGATAAGCGGGTCTTGCGTTTCAAACAATATCTGCCCCCAACGGTTAAAGAGCCGGAATTCAACATGATCGATAAATTTATAGGGGAGTTGCGGATGGAAGATATCATTAATTCCATCCCCATTATTGGTAATAACATTGGGAAGTGTGTATAGTGGTTCGCAATGTTCAACACAGATTTTGTTTGAAGGTAAACTTTCGTTGTTGTAAGGAATTGAATCCAAAGCCGTGACATAATAACACCCAGGTGTTCCCTGCGGAAGAAAGTGAGCGTAGTCCGTATGTTGATCTCCTTCTATGATTTCTAGCAAAGAAGGTTCTTGCAGAGAATCCGGACTGAAGTAAACGGCGTATCGGGTTACATCATCCGAACAGCTTTGATTGGGGTTACTCCAGGAGAGAAAATTAGTAGAGGCATCACAATCACTTAGTAATGTCAACGAAGGTGAACAGGGAGCTGTGTAATCATAGGGTGCGGCACAAACTTCCTGTGACCAGTTAACCAAAGGACGAATAACAGAAGGCAAACTGTAACTTCCGTAGGTCTTTACCTTGTAGCAATAAAGCTGCTGATTGACCAGTCCCGTGTCAACAAATTCTGTCCCGTAAACTCTTTCTATCATCGTAAATATACCACTTCCCGGAGAAGATTCCCTGTAAACATCTGTGCTGTCTATTTGCCAGGAAGTATTAGTTGTCCAACTCAATTCAAGTTGATTGTCGTTTGGAATAATGGACAAGAAGCTACTGGATGACGATGCTCCTGAACCTACAATGGCTCCGTTATTTACCAATTCAATTCGGTAGCGATAACCGTTGGCAGCAGTATTCAGAGTTGTTTCTGTAAACAAAGTATCGCAATCCTGAAGCGCAGCTTCTGTAGTTGTCTGAAAAACAAGTTCTTCTGGATAGTTTTCTGCAATACTACGATATAAATTGTAGGAATAAGGTCCTGGAAATTGTAAGGGATTTAAGTCCTTGGGGTGGGTCCATCGGATAGAATCAGAACCGCTAGATACATCCGTACTGGTAATGGTCACATGGGTTAGGATAGGAACCGCGAAATCCAGTTGAGAACAGTTTGTCTCGGAGGAGCAGCTTTCAATACCATTTTCAAATACAGCTGTTATGATATAGCAGTATCGATTACCGATTATAAGTTCGTCCGTGTCGGTATAGGAGTTGGTTTCACTTGTTCCGATTTGTTCGAAACCACTTCCTGAAAGAAAACCTGGAGAACAGCAATTATCATCGATTACAAGGGAATCAGTATTTCTGTAAATCGAATAATGATGTATTTCATCACAAAAATAATCGTCCCAGTTGAGTTCCATTGAAGTGCCTGAGGGAGTGACTACAAGTCCCGTGACGGGAGGTGCATTAACAGTTATATTCCAGACTTTCATGTCTCTGAGCGAGACATCTTGCGCGTTGTCTGATACTTCGAACAGAACGTTGTACGGTGAATTTCGTATTGCAGCACAATCCGGTGTCCAGCTGAATGTCCCGATAACAGATGATTGAGCAGGAACAGAAGAGAACAGAGCCGGTGAGCTTTCTAACTGGAAGGGGACTCCTTCGGCAGTCATTTGCAATGTCTGACCCAAATCTGAATCTGTTGCCGTGACAGGCCTTGTGAGATGTGTACCTGCCTGTATACAGGTATCGGCAATATCAGTAATCTCCGGAGCTGCATTGTTACAAGGCGCAACAGTGAGTTGCATATCTACGATAACAGATCCAATTCTGACCCCGTTTCTCCATTCTGTGACCAAAATAGCCAGATTATATTCTCCGATAATAGCCGGACTGTCCCAAATAATTGTTCCCGTCACCGGATGAATGGACATTGTTCCGCCACCTACCATTTGTGGGTATTGATATACCTGGGGGATAGCAAAATCAGCACAGTTTTCACCCTTACAAGGAATAAGTGAGTAAGACAAACTGTCTTCATCTGTGTCAAATGCCGCCAGGTTATACACCCATGGTTGATTCATGCAAGCAATCTCCGGACAGGGACAGTTCGAAAATTGAACTGAATTATTAGGGGACAGAAAGGGTGAGATGACAAGTACGGACTGAATACAAAAGATCTTTTCTACAGAATTGGAAATATTAATAATTCCCATATTCCGATTGGGGTCTTCAACCTGAATTGTGAAAGTTCCCGGTCCACTGAAGGTATGAATACCTCTGTAAAGATTCTCTTGGGTATCCGTTACTGGATCAGGAATTTGTGAAATTCTCGGAATCGTGTCACTGTCTCCGTCTCCGTAATTGATCTCCAGTTCCGGACGGTCTGCTTCTGCGGTGAGTTTGGTACAGGTCTTAACAGTGAACTCGTATGTGTTTCCGTATAAATGACGATAGGTTATTTCGCCCATACGATTATGAGTAGAATACCCCCAGAAGTGTAGCATAGAACAAATCAGAAGTAGTACCTGTCGCAAACTCATAAGGTGAAAATACAACAAACTTGGAAATAATTCATAGTAATGCGATTACAAATAAAGTTGCATGCAATAATTTAAATGACCGACACGATAAGCAAAATAAATAACGGATTGAATTCTCTCGGAGGTCAGACCTGTGGTTTGGACACTTTTGGTTAACTTTACCTAAATTTTTTTCAGATGCGACCGGAAATATATAGTAAGCAAGTAGCAGATAAAACAGCATGTCAGGTGATTTTGCTGGATGAGAGAGGTGTAGATGCAATAAAAATGGAAAAAATTCCATCGGAAGTAGTTGCATTTTTGAACGAATTTTCCGGATCAAAAGAAGATTTTGACTTTGTGAAAACAGGTAAGCAATGGATTTTTGTTGCCAAAGTTAAATCGGATTCGGAGAAGAACAGAATGTATGGATATCAGGTTCGAAAGAAACTTGAAAAAGCAGTTGAAGAAATTGAAATAACTGGTGCTGAAGGAGCTACTATTGAAGTAGCAGAGGGTCTGGCATTAGCAAATTACCAGTTTCTTAAATACCGGTCAGATAAGCAGGAGAAAGAGTTCTCTCTCCGGAAAATTGCAGTGTTAGGCGGAAATGAACAGGAGATTGAAGTCGTAAACAATACGATCCGTGCTGTGTACTGGTCGAGAGATCTGGTAAACGAGCCGCATAGTTATCTTACAGCTACTCAATTGAGTCACGAGATAGAGGAAAAACTAGCTCCTGTCGGAGTCCATGTAACGGTACTGGAAAAGCACCAAATAGAATCATTGAAACTTGGAGGGCTGATAGCTGTGAATCTGGGGAGTGAAGAACCACCCACTTTTTCGGTAATAGAATATAAGCCCGATACAGCTGTTAACACTCAACCCATTGTGCTTGTAGGAAAAGGGATTGTGTATGATACAGGAGGGTTAAGCCTTAAGCCTACTGCGCACAGCATGGATATCATGAAAAGTGATATGGGAGGTGCGGCCTGTATGGTCGGAACCATGTTGTCAGTAGCGCTGAATAAATTACCCGTTCATGTTATTTGTATTATCCCGGCAACCGATAATCGTCCGGGGAAAAACGCCTATGCTCCCGGAGATGTTATCACCATGTACAATGGTAAAACGGTAGAAGTCAAAAATACGGATGCAGAAGGTAGGATGGTGTTGGCAGATGCACTGTCTTATGGAGATAAATACAGTCCTGAACTTGTAATTGATGCGGCAACATTAACCGGTGCTGCTGTGCGTGCAATTGGAACGCGGGCTGCTTGTGTGATGGGAAATGCTTCACAGGAAGTGATTGATAATTTGGTTGCTGCCGGGAATCAAGTGCATGAACGTCTGGTTCAACTTCCTTTTTGGGATGAGTATGCTGAGGAAATGAAGTCTGACATTGCCGATCTGAATAATCTTGGTGGTCCTCATGCCGGAATGATTACTGCGGGAAAGTTTTTAGAGCACTTCACAAAAAATCCATACATTCACATCGATATAGCCGGTCCGGCATTTTTAGAAGCTGAAGATGGGTATCGAGGAAAAGGAGGAACCGGTACAGGAGTCCGTTTATTAACAAAATTTTTAGCAAATTACGCAGATGGAAAATAGACAACCCGTTCGGGTAGGAATCAGTATAGGAGATGTTAACGGTATCGGACCGGAAGTGACAATCAAAGCTCTTTCAGATAACCGAATTCTGCAAGACTGTTCAGTTGTTATTTATGCATCGACACGAACGCTTTCATTTTATAAAAAAGCGATTAAGGAGCATGATTTTCAGTATCAATCGATTAAAACAGCGGATCAGATAGATCCACGTAAAATCAACGTGATCAATTGTTGGGGTGATGATTTAAAAATCGAACCGGGGCAAAAAACAGATGCAGGGGGAAAGCATGCATTCCTTTCTCTGGAGGCTGCTACAGCGGATCTGGCTGCTAATAAAATTGATGTTTTGGTAACAGCACCTATCTCCAAAGAGACTATTCAGAAGGCAGGGTTCCAGTTTCCGGGTCATACGGAATATCTGGCTGACATGTCCGGGGTAGCTGAAGCTTTAATGATGATGGTGTCTGAGAATTTGCGTGTTGCTTTGGTCTCTTCGCATATTGCTTTAAAGGAGGTTCCTGAACAACTGACAA
The DNA here is from genome assembly GCF_984588085.1 of Wandonia sp. Lineage (NCBI taxonomy): Bacteria > Pseudomonadati > Bacteroidota > Flavobacteriia > Flavobacteriales > Crocinitomicaceae > Wandonia > Wandonia sp. The sequence goes on along the minus strand of NZ_CFIGVI010000015.1, from coordinate 17,550 downwards.
AAGAGAAGATTCTGAATAAGATCAAAGCACTAAATGCATCGTTAAAAAGAGACTTTAAAATTGTCCGCCCGAAAATAGCTGTCCTGGGGCTTAATCCGCATGCAGGTGAAAAAGGAGCCATGGGACAAGAAGAGTCTGAGGTTATTACACCGGCAATACAAGCGGCCAAGCAGGAGGATATTCTCGTTAATGGTCCTTTTCCGGCAGATGGATTTTTTGGTTCAGATGCCCGTAAGCACTACGATGCTGTGTTGGCTATGTATCATGATCAGGGGTTGGCGCCGTTCAAAGCACTTGCATTTGATTCGGGAGTGAACTTTACTGCTGGATTACCTGTGGTAAGAACTTCTCCTGATCACGGGACTGCTTTTGATATTGCCGGAAAGGGAATTGCCTCCGAAATGTCAATGCGAAGTGCGATTTATCTGGCAGTAGATATATACAGAAACCGTGAATTTATCAGGGAGATTGAAGCGAATCCGCTACAGTCACAACCACAAAATAATAAAGGGAGGGATTAAATGTGTTTGATTTCAGTTTATTTTCTTACCTTTGCCGTCCAATTTTTTGAACAGTGAAAAGTTCATTGCGTAATTATGATGTTCAATTTTCAGGGTTAAAAGATGGTTTACATCAGGTTAGCTTTGATGTTGGTGCTGAGTTCTTTGAGAATTTTGAGTATTCCCTGATTGAATCAGGAGAAGTGCTAATCGACATGGAGTTGGATAAGAAGCCAAACATGTTGACAACACGTTACAAAGTCAAAGGGGTTGTGAATACAACCTGTGACAGATGTGTAGCTCCGTTGGAGCTGCCGGTAGAAGGAGAGTTTAAACTGGTGTTTAAGTTCGGGAAAGAACAGTCGGATAATGAAGAATTGATTGTTTTACCGCCTGAAGCTTATATGTTGGAAATGGCTCCTTATTTCTATGAATTCATTAATGTCTTGCTGCCTGCGCGAAAAGTGCATAAGGAAGGTGAGTGTGATGAAGAAATGGTAACGTTGATTAGCCAATATTCAATCAATAGTTCCGATCCTGATGATGAAGATGATTTTGAGGACGATTGGGACGATGACGAAGAAGAATAAAAAGTATTTGTAGATTTGTATATAAAAATAAAGTAAAATGGCACATCCTAAGAGAAGAACTTCGACCACGAGAAGGGACAAGAGAAGAACCCACTTTAAGGCAACTGCTGCGAATATCGCAACATGTCCAACGACGGGTCAGCCACACTTGTTCCATAGAGCATTTTGGCACGAAGGAAAACTTTACTATAAAGGTAAAGTAGTAGCTGAGAAAGAAGTAGCTGTATAATTTTTGCAGCTGAATACGAGATTCCAGATGAGGATTGGAATAGATATTATGGGAGGAGATTTCGCTCCTGATGCGAATATTGCAGGAGCTTATCTCGCCCTGAAAGATCTTCCGGAGGATTGTCGTATTGTATTTATAGGCGACGAAGAAATCGCCCGTAAACAAATTGCCGGGTTAGGAGAGGATCCTGACAAGGTAGACTTTGTACATGCTCCGGAGGTGATCACAATGAGTGATCACCCGACCCGTGCATTGCCGAAAAAGCCGAATAGCAGTATTGCTGTAGGTTTTGAGTTGCTGGCGACTCAAAAGATTGATGCTTTTGCCAGTACAGGAAATACAGGTGCAATGCTGGTAGGGTCTATTTATAAGATAAATGCAATTCCGGGGGTGATTCGACCCTGTATTACATCCACACTTCCCAAACTTACAGGAGGAGAATCCATTCTTTTGGACGTGGGGGCAAATGCGGATTGTAAACCGGATGTCTTATACCAGTTTGCAATTTTAGGTTCACTTTATATGAAGCACGTAAACGGGATCGAAAACCCGCGTGTTGGATTGCTGAATATTGGTGAGGAACCTGAAAAAGGGAACCTGCTGACTACAACTACACACAAACTACTTCAGGATTCGGATGATTTGAATTTTGTCGGAAATATTGAAGGACGAGATTTGTTTACCGATCACGCAGACGTTATTGTTTGTGATGGGTTTACAGGTAATGTGGTTCTGAAAACAGCCGAAGGATTTTATTCACTTCTTAGAAAAAGAGGAGTGGAAGATGAGTATTTTAACCGTTTTAATTACGAAAATTACGGTGGTACTCCTATTTTAGGTGTGAACGGAACAGTAGTTATCGGTCATGGAATTTCCAACGATGTTGCGGTGAAGAATATGATTCTGCACACCGCAAATGTAGTAGGTTCTGATTTGTCGAAGAAAATTAAAGAAGCTTTTAAATAATGGGAAAGATTACAGCAGCAATTACAGGTGTTGAGGGATATGTTCCTGAGCATGTGATGACAAATGAAGATTTGTCAAAAATTGTGGATACGTCTGACGAGTGGATTCGCACAAGAACGGGTATTCGTGAAAGGCGTATTATGAGAGACGGTTCTACATCTGATATGGGTGCCGCTGCTGTAAAGAATTTACTGGAAAAGAAAAATATCGATCCATTGGATATTGATCTTGTGATTTGTGGTACGGTTACTCCGGACTACCCTTTCCCAAGTACGGCAAATATCATTTCTGATAAAGTAGGAATGAAAAATGCCTGGAGTTTTGATGTCATTGCGGCCTGTTCAGGCTTTATATACGGACTGTCCATTGGTGCACAATTCATTGAAACGGGAAAACACAAGAAAGTATTGGTAATCGGGGTCGATAAAATGACCTCGATATTGGATTATCAGGATCGTACCACTTGTGTTATTTTTGGTGATGGTGGTGGAGTCGCATTACTGGAACCAAATACTGAAGGATTGGGGATCATCGATAGTATTATGCACAGTGACGGAGCAGGAAGAAATTACCTGTTACAACCGGGAGGTGGTAGCGTTGCGCCTGCATCGCATGAAACAGTAGACCAGAGATTACACTATGTAAAGCAGGAAGGGAAACAGGTGTTCAAGTTTGCTGTTACAAATATGGCAGAAGTTTCTGCACAAATCATGGAGAAAAATAACCTGACAAGTGATGATGTAGATTGGTTGGTACCACACCAGGCTAATCTTCGTATCATTGATGCGACAGCATCACGTATGGGGCTTCCTCCTGAAAAAGTTATGGTAAACATAGATAAGTACGGTAATACAACTGCTGGTACACTTCCGCTTTGTTTGTGGGATTGGGAAAGTAGGTTGAAAAAGGGTGATAACCTGATTCTTTCTGCCTTTGGAGGTGGATTCACATGGGGTGCTATCTATCTGAAATGGGCCTACAATTCGTAAAAACATTTTGTATATTTATCCAACCAAATAATAGAGTATTATGAATTTAAGTGAGATTCAGGAACTTATAAAGTTTGTTTCGCGCTCAGGTGTTACCGAGGTAGAAATCGAACAAAAGGATTTTAAGATAACAATCAAATCAGAAGGCAAAAAGTCGAAGAAAGAAGAGCAAACTATCGTTCTTCAACAAGCTCCGGTTGCCACACCAGCACAGATTGCTGCAGCACAAGCTCAACCCGTTGCCGCGGCTCCGGTTGCAGCTCCTGCACCTGCTGCTGAAAAGCCAGCTGCACCTGCTGAAGATGACTCGAAATTGATTACTATTAAGTCACCAATGATCGGTACGTTCTACAGAGCTCCTGGTCCTGGTAAAGATAACTTTGTAAACGTAGGGGATACAATTAAGGCAGGTGATGTAGTTTGTATTATTGAAGCAATGAAGTTGTTTAACGAAATTGAGTCAGAAGTTGCCGGAAAAATCGTGAAAGTACTGGTTGATGATGCTACTCCTGTAGAGTACGATCAGCCTCTTTTCCTGGTTGAGCCTGCATAAGAAAAGACTCATTTTTTTGTTGAACCAACGTCATTCACTATGTTTAAAAAAATATTAATTGCCAACAGAGGTGAAATAGCTTTACGTGTTATAAGAACATGTAAAGAAATGGGTATCAAAACCGTTGCAGTATATTCAACTGCTGATAAAGACAGCTTACCCGTACGGTTTGCAGACGAAGCAGTTTGTATCGGTCCCGCAATAAGTTCACAATCTTACCTTTCTATTCCTAATATCATTGCAGCTGCTGAAATAACCAATGCAGATGCTATTCACCCAGGATATGGATTTCTTTCGGAGAATGAGAAATTTTCGAAAGTTTGTCAGGAACATGGAATCAAGTTTATCGGTGCACTTCCCGAGCAGATTGCCGGTATGGGAGATAAAGCTACCGCAAAGGCGACCATGATTAAAGCAGGAGTACCTTGTATTCCCGGATCAAAGGGGTTGTTGAAAGACCTAGCTGATGCTAAGAAAGTTGCAAAAGAGATTAAATATCCGATTATTCTTAAAGCGACTGCCGGTGGTGGTGGTAAAGGAATGCGTATTGTCTGGGCTGAAGAGGATATAGAAGCAGCCTGGGATTCAGCGCGTCAGGAAGCAGGAGCTGCTTTTGGTAATGATGGAATCTACATGGAGAAGTTCATTGAAGAACCTCGCCACATTGAGATTCAGATTGCAGGAGACCAATACGGAAATGTCTGTCACCTTTCGGAACGGGATTGTTCTATTCAGCGTCGCCACCAGAAACTAGTGGAAGAAACGCCAAGTCCCTTCATGACAGATGATCTGCGTGAGCGAATGGGACAAGCTGCTATTCAGGCTGCTAAGGCTGTGAAATACGAAGGTGTTGGTACGGTGGAGTTCCTTGTGGACAAAAACCGTGACTTCTATTTTATGGAGATGAATACACGAATCCAGGTTGAGCATACCATTACGGAAGAAGTAATCAATTTTGACCTGATCAAAGAACAGATCAAAATTGCAGCAGGAGAAAAAATTTCAGGTAAGAATTACTATCCGCAGATGCATGCCATCCAGTGTCGTATTAACGCTGAGGATCCGGAAAATGATTTCCGTCCTTCTCCCGGTAAGATTACTTCCTATCACTCTCCCGGAGGACATGGAGTTCGTCTTGATACGCACGTATATGCTGGATATACAATTCCACCAAACTACGATTCAATGATCTCAAAGCTGATCGTTGTAGCACAAACAAGAGAGGAAGCTATTCTTAAAATGAAGCGTGCTCTTGATGAGTACATCATCGAAGGAATTAAAACAACAATTCCTTTCCATAAAAAGCTGATGGATAATGAAGATTTCCGAAAAGGGAATTTTACTACCAAATTTATGGAAACATTTGATTACAAATAGTATAATCTAAGTATAGGAAAAACGGGATGTCAACAGATATCCCGTTTTTTTGTTTTTGTACTAATAAATTTTTCTACATTTAGATAAATTCACCAAAACCTTCGAAATGAGAAGCTATTATTTGTTACTTCCGGTTCTTCTATTCACGCTTGTAGTCTCTTGTAAAAAGGAAGAAGAAGTCATAGAAGAACCTGTTCAGGAACAGTTAGATCCGACTGTTTCGTATGACTTAACTGATGTTGCCTACGGATCAGATCCGGAGCAGGTAATGGATATATATCTGCCGGCAAATCGCTCAGTGGAGAGTACGCAGGTGTTTTTCCTTATTCATGGCGGAGGATGGAGTGCAGGAGATAAAGAGAACTTCCAGAGTACCTTTAATGCGTTGAAATTTGTGTATCCGGATTGTGCTATTGTTAATATGAACTACAGATTAGCTACGAATAGTAGTCCGGGATATCCGAAGCAAATAAACGATGTAGAAAAGGCCATTCAGTTTATTTTTAGTGGTAAATATGATCTTGCGCATGAGATTTGCTTTTTTGGGAATAGTGCGGGAGGCCATCTTGCGATGCTATACGCGTATAAGTTTGATGATGAGGGGTACATAAAAGCAATTTGTAATACGGTTGGTCCGGCTGATTTTACAGATCCCTCTTATACCAATGAACCTGATTTTGAATATGGACTGATAAGTCTGGTAGGGCCTGTAACTTACGATCAGAACCCAGCTTTGTATCAGGAAGTAAGTCCGGTATACCACATTACGCAAAATGCTCCGAAGACCTTGTCTTTTTATGGTGATCAGGACCCTTTGGTTCCGGCAACGCAAGTGACAATTCTTCACAATAAATTATCGGATGTCTCCGTATATAATGAGTGGACATTGTATGCGGGAGAGGGACATGGTAACTGGAATTCCACGAATGCAAATGATTACCAGACAAAAATCATCAGTTTTATTACGAATCATTTTATCCATTAATCTTCGGTTTTTCTAAAATTCTGCCCGTTTTTTCCTAAAATCGACTGTTTTTACATTTTTTGGGAAAAGTACTTCCTCTAAACCTCTATTTTTAAGGTAAAATTGGTTTTTGAAGGAAAAGGGAAATTTTATACAATCTGTTGGCGGTAAGTTAGCCATAGCTTTCTTGTTTGTACTTACACTTTCTTTAAGTTTATGGTTAGTGAACCGGCAGGCATTTCATCGGATGAACGATGTAGTTGCGCGGTTGACGGAGCCGGATGCCCGACAGGATTCCCTCATTGCTCTCAGAGATAGAATGGTGGTGCTGAACGATATGTATCGTCAGGAAGCATTATCAGGAAGAAGAGATATTTCAGAAGAGTTTTCAGAGGAACTGAAAGAAATTTATGCCCGCTTGGATAAGCTGACAGATGCATTCGAAAATCAGCCTCAGCAATTAGATCGTTTATTGAAGATCGATTCCCTTTTCCGTATTCGCGAGAAATTATTTGAGCAATACCTGAAAACGCGCTACAGTTATATCCATAATGGAATTGTAGACCGGCAGTTTGAGGCGCTGGCAGAAGAAGTAGAAAAGAATAAGCTTAAAATAGACAGTAATATTGTTACAACAACCACCCGAACAAAAACCTTAACCTACGATTATACTCTTCCCGAAGAGGAAGAAGAGAAAAAAGGCTTGTTTAAGAGAAGGAAGAAGACAGAAGAGAAGATTGAGGAGCCAAAAGTTTTGGTAGAAGAATATACGGAAGTTCAGGTGGACACCCTTTCCACAACACACCAAAGAGATAGTATTCTTGAAACCATTCGTGTGTCATTTGAAGAAGCGGAAAGGGAACGGAGATTTAACCTGAATTATCTCAATAAACAGGAACATTTATTAATTACCAGTAATGAGACTGTTTATGGAGGTCTGATGCAGCTTCTGGATGATGTAAAAAGGCAGAATGAGAATCTGATGACGCAGGATCAGAAAGAGTCTATTGAAATTGCCCGTGATACGATTGGATTCAACCGGGGACTAATGATGCTTTTTACTATCCTTACCTTTCTGCTTATTACATTGGTAATCCGGGATATTTTCCGGATGAATAGCTACCGAAAAGAACTTGAAGAAGCCAAAAAACGAGCTGATTTCCATAGCGAAGCGAAGCAACGATTCCTTGCAAATATGAGCCATGAGATACGCTCACCCCTGCAGTCGATTATTGGTTTTTCGGAATTGGTCATGAAAGAACGACCCGAAGAACATACCAAAGCAATTTATCAATCATCGAAACACTTGCTTCAGGTTGTAAATGAAGTATTGGATTATTCCCGTATTATTTCTAATCGTCTTGTGATAGAAGAAAAAGAAATGAACCCGGAGCAGGTTATTGCTGAAATAGATGATTGGATGCGATTACAATGTCAGCAGAAGGGTATAGAATGGAGATGTACGTATCGGAATGAGCATGAAAAGAAAGGTATACTTTCAGATCCTTTCAGACTTCGTCAGATTCTTATAAATCTTTTAAGTAATGCCCTGAAATTTACCGAAAAGGGTGAAATAGCTCTTGGCGTTACAATTAAAAGAACCGGACCAGGTTCTGCGAAATTGATTTTGCAGGTGCATGATACAGGAGTAGGAATGAAACCGGATGATAAAGACAGAATTTTCAACCAGTTTGAACAATTGGATAATGCTTCGGTACATTCGGGAACCGGATTAGGGTTGAGTATTGTCAGTCAGTTGGTACGCCAGATGAAGGGAAAAGTGGAAGTCGAAAGTGAACCGGGTGAAGGGAGTTGTTTTAGTATCGAATTGTACGTAAGAGTTGCTGAACTTATTGATCTGCCTGAGGAAAAGGTGAAAGACGAGACTCAGGATTCAGATCTGGAAGTATGGGTCATAGATGATGATTCGTTTATTCTAAACCTGTGTAGAAAGCTATTGGAAGACAGGGTAGGTCGGGCAAGATTCTTCAACGCACCGGAAGATATATTGCATGCGTTAAATACAGCGCATCCTGACGTGATTTTGGCCGATATACGGATGCCTGGAATGAGTGGTATTGAATTGTGTCGGATTATCAGAGAAAGAACAGATCGAGTGCGTCTTATTGCTCTTACTGCCCAGGTTTTACCTGAAGAAAAGGAGATTGTATTGAGAAGTGGTTTTGATGCGATTGTTTTGAAACCGTTTACAGCAGAGGAACTTTACGCTGTACTTGAAAATAAAGAGCGTACGAACGAAAAGTTTGAATTATCCGCCTTGAGAGAGATGTTGAGTAGCGAAGAGGAACTGGAGCTCGTAATTCAACAATTCTATCAAGATACCAGACAGGATTTGGATGGGTTGGAAACAGCACTTTCCCAAAAGAAACGGGAAGATATCCTGTTATTAGTGCATCGTCTGGCTGGACGTTGTGCACAAATGGGATTAAAAGAGCTGGCAGGAAAGTTTCGCGTATTGGAAGCAGAAGAAAAGTATCTGACTGACGAACAACTAAGACATAGAGTTATTACACTGAAGGGACTGACCATTCAGATAATGGAAGCAAATTAACCATCAATTTCGTATTTCTCCATCTTATTGTAAAGCGTTTTTCTGTCAATATTCAATAAGCGGGCAGCTTTGGATTTGTTATACCGGGTTTGTTCAAGAACCTGAATAATCATTTCCTTTTCCGTACTTTCCTGTGTTTGTTTTAAATCTGTTTCTTGTTCCTGGTGGCGGAGAGCGAACAGCATTTCATCAGGGATTAATTCGGGACCAATTACAGAAGATGTACTCAACAGAACCATGCGATTAATTACATTTTTCAATTCTCTCAGGTTTCCTGGCCAGTCGTATCGTTTCAATGTCACCAGAGCTTCGGGAGAAATCTGTCGTACCTCGCGATTCAGTTCGGAATTTGCCATTTGGATAAAATGCGTAATGAAAAGATCTAGATCGGTACCTCTTTCGCGCAAAGCTGGCATTTGAATTTTGAACCCATTGATGCGATGGTAAATATCTTCCCGAAAATCACCTTCTTCAACTTTTTGCATCAGATTCTCATTCGTAGCGGTAATCAGACGTAGATCGACAGGAATTGTTTTTGAACTGCCCAGAGGTTGAATAATTCGCTCCTGAATGACGCGAAGCAGTTTTACCTGTACATCATAACTGAGGTTCCCGATCTCGTCCAGAAAGAGAGTCCCTCCGTTTGCCTCTTCCATTAACCCTTTTTTGTCGGTTAATGCACCGGTAAAAGCGCCTTTTATATGTCCGAATAATTCACTACCAGCAAGATCTTTTGAAAGCACACCGCAGTCGACAGCAACGAAAGGCTCTCCGGAACGATTACTTTGATCATGTATAGACCGTGCGATATGTTCTTTTCCCGTACCGCTCTCCCCGATAATCATTACAGAAAGTTCTGTAGGAGCAACCAGTTTTACATGTTCATACAGTTTTTTTGATACTTTACTTTCTCCCTGGATGATAGATTGAGAAACGGAAGGTTCCGGTTTTCGAACCTCAATTTTTTTCCGGAGGGCTGCCTGGATGACCATCATTAATTCGTCCGGATTAACTGGTTTGATAATATATTCGAACGCGCCTGACTGAATAGATTTAACGGCTGTGCGGACATCGTTGAACCCGGTAATGATTATAGTCGGAGTAAAAGGAATTTCTCCTCCCATTTCGCGGATAAGTTCAAGACCATTTCCGTCAGGAAGTCGATAATCGAGTAGTAAAAGATCAAAACGTTCGTTCCTCAACTGTTCTAATCCTTTTTGTATACCGGAAACAGCTGTTACTTCAAAGCCCTTTTTTTTGAGAAAGCTCGAAATAATAGTTGAAAAAGTAACGTCGTCTTCAATGAGTAATATTTGTTTCACGGACCAATATTTGGATGTACTATAAAAGTAAAAAAGGCTGGACAAATGCCAGCCTTCTTTAAGATATTTTAGGAAAATATCTTACTCTACACACTATTACTGCCTACTTCACTTCCTGCCCCTGCTCATCCAGCATTACTGTCATTGTAGAGGCATCTTCTTTTACAAGCTCTACTTCGTAGTACGCTTTTTCGCCTTGTACAAGGAAAGCTTGCTTTATTGTTGTTCCGGCATACGCATCGGATGAAAGAACTTTTTTCACTGCTTCAGGAAGTTCTTCAGCTTTTACTGGAGTTTTGTCCTGCTCTTCTTCCATGATACGTACCTGGTTTGTAATTGCTTCAGTGTTTGTGTTTACCGCTGCAAAAGAAATTCCTGTTAAAGCTACTGCTGCTACTGCTATAATCAACTTTTTCATAACTATTATGTTTTAAATGTTTACGCTTTACCATAGTGAGAAAACCGTGCCATGAAAAAATGGAATAGCAGGAAAAACATAATTTTTCGCTTGTAAATAATTGTTTTATAGGTTTTTGTGTGTATGTGATTGTTTTTGGTATAAGCGGAAAAGTGTTTCACAAAAACAAAAAAACTGTGGAAAATTTCCACAGTTTGTAGAGATGTTCCCCAAAAACAGGGGCAGTTATGAAGTGAGTTTACTCATTCAGAAGTTCCATAAGCTCATTGAGTCTCGGCGAAAGGATAATCTCGGTTCTACGATTCTGAGCTTTTCCCTGTGTTGTCTCATTAGATGCTCTCGGCGAGAACTCTCCTTTACCAGAAGCTGTAAGTCGTTTAGGTTCCAAATTGTATTTGTCTGCAAGAATACGGACAATTGAAGTTGCGCGAGCAACGCTTAAATCCCAGTTGTCAGCGTACTGAGCTGTTTTGATAGGTACATTGTCCGTGTGCCCTTCGATAAGAATGTCAAAATCCTGATTTTTTTCCAATACACGGGCAACAATTTCTAAAGCTTCCTGACCCTTGTTTTCAACAGCGGCACTTCCTGACTTAAAAAGCAGCTTATCTGACATAGATATGTATACTTTCCCGTTTTTGATCTCGACGGTAAGTTCATCTGAATTGAATCCGAGCAAAGCATTTCTCAGGATGTCATTCATGCGTTTTGCAATAGAATCCTGTCGGGCAAGCTCTTGCTGTAGTTCATGAATAGCCGCTTCCCGTTCCAAAAGTAGTTGCTCTTTTCTGGATAATTCTTGCTCTTTAACTTTCAAACGCTCGTTGTATAAGTGAGCCTGGGTGTAGCTATCCGTAAATAAATTCGAATATTCTTTTTGTAGTTTAATTTGTTCTTTAGTGAGAGCCTGATTCTCTTCTGTTAATTGCTGATTGCTCTCTTCAAGGTTTAGGATAGTATTTTTGAGAACACTATTGTGAGACGAAAGGGAGGCTATTTCTTCATTAAGAGTCAGTACAGAATCCTGCAATTCCTTGTTCTCGCTTTCATAGCCTGAAATGCGATCACATAATTGATCCCGTTCTTCTACAACGGCCATTAGCCGATTACCTGCAGCAAACCTTTCCGGACGATCTTCCCCACATTTGTAAACGGTTCCGCAAGAACCCAGGAATAACAAAGAGGAAGCAGATAAAATGAATACATTATTTTTCACTGTTTTATCTTTTTTTGATTCTGCTTAAAAGTACTCAAAAAGAGACGAAACAGGTACGTATCAACAGGAAAATATCAGGAAGGATCTTCTACCACAACTTTTTCGATATAAAAAGAGTTTAATAATCGTAAAGCAGCCATATATTCAACACGGAACTCAATGGTGCTTCCAATTGTATATCCCGGGTCTGCCGGAATTTCTACAACAAGCATATCCGAACTTGCTGCTCCTATTTTGATCTTCGGATTAATAGGGAACAGAAAATCGGGGTTCACATCCAGGATTCCGATATCAACTATTGCGCGGTGAACAGTCTGTCCGTAATCTTCTTCCTCGAAAGAAAACTGTTCTCCACTCGGATTAGTTGCTAATTCTCCAAAGGGAACTTTGGGCTTATCTGTAATTTCAATGATTTCTGCTTTTAATCTGAATACATCATTGCGCATTTCAGGGATGATTTCACCGGTAAAAAGATTATTCCCGAAATACAATGTTTCTCCAATTCTGAAGTGATTGTTAGAGGCTGGGATTTGCTGTCTGAATAGCAGAGGAAGTACAACAGAGGTACCACCCGATACCCATTCTATTTTTTGTCCGAATTTGGATTCAATAAGTTGCTTATATAATCCCAGTTGTACCAACTTATCACTTGAAGGCATAACACCGTGCAAACAGTTCAGATTAGTTCCAAGACCAATGACATGAATATGCTCCAGTTCAAAAATAGATGCATAGAAACTCATAAGATCATCACCCATAACTCCTTCGCGAAGGTCACCCATTTCGATCATAATAAGTACATTATGAATCTTATTCTGTCGTTTGGCTTCTTCATTCAACCAAAGAATGGTTTGTAACTCCGAGTTACAGGAAACGTCTGCGTATTGAACAATTTTACGTATCGATCTCTTCGCAGGAGGTTTAATATAGATCGTCCGGATATCCGGATTAATCTTTTTAATACGTTCAAGATTAGTAACTCTTGAGTCAGCAACTTCTTGTACGCCTAAGTCAACCAGTTCTTTCAGAAAAGATTTGGTTCCACACAGGAGTTTACTAACGATCGCAAATTGTATATTGTTTTTCTCAAAAAGAGTTTTGAGATATTCGTAATTGCACCTGAGTGCAGTTTTGTTAAGAATAAACTGGGCCACTGTTATTCATTTTCGTATCTCATTTCGAGATAGCGGTAGTTAAAACCTATTTTTTCAAATAATTTTCTGGCAGGGTTATCCGGCTCAACATGGAGAGCCAGGCCGCCTTTAGCAAGCCGTTGTGTTTTTTTCAGAATGCGGGAACCAATTCCCTTGTTTCTGAAATCCCTATGAACGGCGATATAAACGAGCGTATTAGAAGGGATATATCCCCGCATCGCAGTCGTGTTTACAACACTTGCACCAATAAGTTTTCCTTTAAATTTGGCAAGTATGGCAAATCCTCCCGTACCTGCACTTTTATTAAATGCATATTCGAGACTGGATTGGATAAATTCAGGAGTATCACTATACTCTCCAAGTTGACTGGACAGAAAACCAGTGATTTCTACCATTTCTAAAAGTGTAGGAACACTTAGTTGGTGAAGAACCTCATAGTCGACTTGCAACTCATTGGTTACTCCTGAGTTATTCATAGTTTTGATTTTAAATGCAGCCTGATTTTGTTAATCGCCACAACTTCTCGTGATGTTTTTTGGCTTTTTCTGAGAGTTTAGGTGCTTTTTTGGTTTTTCCTATTCTTGCGTTTAATCTTGAATTTGAGTTTTGTTTACTTTTTCTGTTGGACATTTAAATATGATATTTTGTTTGTATACGTACAAAAGTAGTGAAATGTAACGTATTTTCCAAATTTTATCCAGATTATCAGTTGATAAACGAGATGTTTCTGTCCCAATTTCTGTTAAACATACAAGGGACCAATCTCATTTTCATCCTCGTTGTCATTTATTTCCATGAGTCGTTCAATAAGCTCCAGCGCATTACGTAATTCACCCACTTTTTCAGGGGTCATGTTCTCCAGTTTACGTGCAATCTTTTCATGGATAAGTTCAGGAGAGTTGTTGAGGAGCCTTTCTCCCGATACGGATAACGTGATAAACGGAGCCCTCTTATCAGCAGGATTGTCAATTTTGTGTATAAGTCCTTTAGCAGTGAGACGCTGCAATATTCCCGTAACGGTGCTGGCGTTTAGCTGAAGGAATAATTTGATTTGCTTGGGGGTTGCTCTGAAGTCGGGTTGAGACTGAAGGAATCCAAGGCAAAGTAGTTGTGGTATACTGACACCAAAACGTTTGTCAATCCGTTTACTTTCAAGGTGAACGGTGCGTACTATTTTCCGGATGCTTAATAAGATATCAGTACTCTTCATAAATCAGATTATTTTTCAGAATTATTTGAGGTAAAATTATTTTCGTGTACAAATAAAGTACAAATTTTTCAATCCAAAACTTTCCTACCTTTGCAGTATGCGATACAGAATGCTGAAAGAGGATGAATTGATCCACTTTGAGGATGAATTGAAACAGTTTCTAATAATCAACGGGGTCAGTGCAGAAGACTGGGAACGTTTGAATAAAGATGAGCCGGAGAAAGCAATAGAATTAGTTCGGTTGTTTTCCGAAAGCGTTTTCTCACAATTGATGGAGCGAATCACGCATCTTGAACACAGGGGTTCGAAGCAGTTACTGCTGTTCTCTTGTGAGAAAAATAGTATTAACCTGATTGGTCTTCGGAGCGAAGCTCCTGAGGTAGATTTTTCTACAACAGATAATATTCACAAGAGTTTACAATATCATGCGGATAAAATTGTCTCTTTTCGACAAAGCAAACCTTATGCTAAAAAACGGGAAGAAGAACTGTTTGAAATGACGGAGAAAGGTTGTTTAAAGTCTTCTGTTGTATTCTTTGAAGCAGTACTTAAAATGGTAGAATAGATGGCTCTTGAAATAAAAAACATTGAATCGAAAAATGGAGTTGATTTACAGCTGATCAACTGGGAGGAAGTAAGAGATTTTCGAATTCTTGCTACGAGCGGATTATCCGAAATTATAAAAGAGCAAGGAGTTGAGGAAGATAAATCTTTTGAACTTTTCTTTTGTTTGCCGTCTTATTGGTTATTGGAGGAACTGGAGAATCCCAGGTTTAACTGGGTGATTAACTGGTTGTTTCGGTTTTCGGATTACCTGGTGAAGAATAAAACGTTTTTTGATCACGGTCATACCATAGCAGCTGGAAATCCGCCTGAGCCTCTTTCGGAAACGATGAAACAAACCTATTTTATGTTTTCGGAACCGATTGCCACGGCTCCATTGTTTAAAGGTCAATTGGAAGGAAAGAAGTACCTCGCAGTTATTCCATTGTTTCAGGATGAATTTGACTATAAAGTTGCAAAGGGAACATTCAAACTGGAAGATAAGTTCAGACAAAAAGGAAACTCGGAAGTATTGGATGATTTTAGAACCTCTTCGGTTAGAAAGAAATATTATATCTTCTGATTATGTCCTTGTTTACCCCAAAAACAGCCAATTTTCAGGACTTTTATGAAAAAGGTCGTTTTCTACTTGTATGGAGACTGAATGTTGTTTTTGTATTCATTTTTGCTATACTTTCTCTTTTTTATCTGGATGGAAACCCATTGATGCTCAGCTTTTACATCGGGTCGTTTCTGGTTTCCCTGATAACCTTGCTAATTTTATACAAATGCAGCGGGTTCTATAAAACAGCTTACTGGATTTTTAATATTTCTGCGAGTATTATTGTTTCCGTATCAACCATTTATGTGCAGGAGATTCTGCATTATGCGGATTTGATCTGGATGATTTGTATCGTGACCTTTGCTTTTGTTGGTTCCGGGAAAAAAGCGGGTGTCTTTTTCCTGATCTATCATATCGGACTGCTGGTCTGGTTTATCCTTTTTGGTCTGAATGCGAATATTGAAGCACTGATACTGCATAATCGCACGCAGGTCTTCGCCCTATTAATTGAAGTAGTGGTATCAGTTCTTGTTTTTGGCTATCTGATTCATCAACACCTCATTTTTCAGGACTATGCCAGAAACAAGCTGATTGAGATCAATCAGGAATTGATGCGAAAGAATGAAACCAATTCTTTTTTGCTGCGCGAAGTACATCACCGGGTAAAGAACAACCTTCAGATTATTGTAAGTATGTTGAAAATGCAGCGGGATGATCTGAGCTCCGAAGAAAGCCAACAGAATTTCTCCGATGCGATTAACCGGATAATGATCATGTCTCTGGTACATGATAAGTTGTATAATGAAAAGGCTCTTTCAAGCTCGGATTTGAGAATTTATGTCAATGATCTTGTAAATGACATTGTTCGTTTGTCGCGGGACGTGTCCAAAGATATTAATGTGAAAGTTGTTTGTCAGCTTCACGAAACAGGAGCGAAAACGGTTGTGCCTCTTGGTTTATTGCTCAACGAACTATTGACAAACTCCTTTAAGCATGCTTTTCTTGCTACATCGGAAGGAGAAATAGAGATTCGGATAGAAGATAGGGAAGGAGGGAGATTTACATTGATGTATTCAGATTCAGGTAACTGGAAAGAAAGTTCCCATTTTGGTTTCGGACTGGAGTTGATAGAGCTTCTTACCGATCAGATGGAGGGAGAATTACATCGCGAAGGAAGTCGTTATGAATTTACGCTTACGAAACTGGAGGATTAAGAAAAATAAGCCCAGATTAGCCAAAGTACAACATAGCGCAATAACTTTACTCCTATTATAACCAGAAATGAAGGGATAGGTCGTGTTCTGAAGAAACCCATCGCTAATGTTAACGGATCACCAATGATGGGTAACCAGGATAGAAGTCCTGTCCAATGACCGTATGTGCGAATTCGTTCACGAACGGAGACTAGTTTTGCTTCTGAACTCCCGAAAACTTTGATCCATTTAGGGTTTCCCAGTCTTCCGATGAAATAATTGAGAATACTTCCTCCTGAATTCCCGGCAGTAGCTACAAAAATTACACTTATCGGATCGTACCCCAGAATGAGGTAGGTGATAAAAACAGCTTCAGAAGCGAGTGGTATAAGCGTAGCTGCCAGAAATGTCATGAAAAACAATCCTGCCAGTCCCCAACTCAGATACTCGTGAGTCATCGATTAGTTACCGAAAGCGTTTCCGATATTCTCGTTGAGCTGATCAATATAATTCAAAAGTTTTTCTCTTCCGAAAGCAGACTCCGAGGAAGTAGTAAAAACGGGAGGCATTTCTTCCCAGACTTTTAACATTTCCTTCTTATAAGCAGCCATGTTTTTCTGGAGCGCAGAGCTGGAAAGTTTATCAATTTTTGTAAATACCATTGCAAATGGAATTCCTTTAATTCCACACCATTCCATAAATTCCAGATCAATCTTCTGAGGTTCCAATCTGCTGTCAATCAGTACAAATGTTGTGATCAGATTCTCACGTGTGTTCAGGTATTTCTGAATAAACTCCTCCCATTTCTTCCGTTCGGATTTTGAAGCTTTTGCAAAACCATATCCGGGAAGGTCAACCAGATACCAGTTGTCATTGACCAGAAAATGATTGATTAATTGTGTTTTTCCGGGTCTTCCTGAAGTTTTGGCTAGTTTGTTCTGCTCGGTTAACATGTTAATCAATGAAGATTTACCAACGTTTGAACGACCAATAAACGCATATTCGGGCATATCGGGTTTCGGACAATTCTCCGGTTTGGTATTGGAGATAACAAACTTAGCAGACTTAATTTTCATGGGTACACGAATTTTTTACAAAGTTAGGATTTTTGATACGTGAATACCTTCTATTTTGCGGAATAATCAAAAACACCAGACAAAAGGATTGGTTATCTTTGTGGGGCTAATTGAAA
>NZ_CFIGVI010000014.1:0-61280 GCF_984588085.1 Wandonia sp. | reverse complement strand
CAACGTAGGGGAATAAAACATGATAAATATCAGGAAATGAGGTGATAATTGTCAGATGGATAAATAACCTGTTTTCATAAATCAGAGTAAATTCTACTTTGTCGTTTTGTAAAATGATAAACATTATACAAAGGAATATCAAAAGCTATTCCCGCCGAAAAACGAATCGCACCAAAAAGTTCAGTCTCTTCTTCTCCAAATGATCTTAGCTTAGGAGTGAATTGGGTTCCTATTGTAAATACAAGTGGTGTTTTTTTTATTCCGTGCATATAGTATATTCCAGGTGCTAAAAACTGCTCGAATACAATCTTTTTGGGAAGAGATGGTTCTTCTCCATTCGTAATACGAAATGAAACTACAGCCCCTATATCAATGATTGATAAAAGAATGCTGTTTGAATTTCCTTTGAGATATTTATATTGACCATTTTTCTTAATATATGAAGATCGTTTAAGGGATAGAGGGCTATTACATTTTGATTTTGTGCCCCAAGACAAGCTAACACCTATTGGACAGCTAAATCCGGTAACTCCCGCCCAACTATTATCCACTTCTTCTTTGAAGAAAAGTTTTTTCTTTGTTACTTCCACCCCAGCATAAAGTTGAGGGAATGAGTTAAGATCTATACTAAAACGATTGTTTCGTTTAATCTTATAGGAGCTTACAGGAGCTGCTTTGGACGTAATTAGTTTACTTAGGTCTTTACTGTTTTCAACCGTTAATATGTCGACAATAAAACTTAAGGTATTAATAATGTGATCTAACACAATAGAAGAGTTATTAAGAATATATATAGAATCTTGATCTGAATACTGAAAAAGTTTCGTGTAGAGATAATAGGAAATAAAATCCTTATTATTATTGTCTGATTTGGAAATCAGTGTATTAAGGATGATGGATTGTTTTATTGTGTCATTAAAAGGATAGATAGTATCTTTTTCTTTTACGTGAATCTGTATTTTTTCATCAATTTTTGTAAAGGCACTATCCAAGTCTATTGTGTCACTATTACAAGTAATTATAATAGAATCTCTGTGATAAGCAATGATAGTATCCCGGTAGCGTAAAAAAAATAACTTTTTTTGTGGTTGAAACATATCATTGAAATATTCTTTTTTGAAATATTCTTTTTTTATCTGCTTATACTCTTTTTTGTTGTTTATCCGTTTTATATTTATTGTATCAAAAGCCTTGTAAGCATTATATAAGTCTTTATAATTAGTTGGCTTTTCTTTATATTTTTTTCGTATGAAAATTTCAAAATCTGTATTATTAATAGGTTTAGACTGATTTATTAATAATTGAAGTAAATGAGACGAGTGATTAACCATGGATCCGAAGTTTTTTGCCTCAATAGATTTTTGGATTTCAATAGCAGTATGTATCACTTCTATATACTTTACAATCTCTCCCTCTTCTTCAAATAATGTAGATATTTCACTTATAAGATCTTCAATAGCGTTCCAATACTGATATAAATTAGATACTCCATTTCCTTTTCCTTGGTCAGAATTTGTTGCTAATTCTCGAAGTACTTGTTCTAGACGGTTATATTTTACTATTATATAAGGAATTCTTTTTTTTACTCTTGTTGTATCGTAATCTTCACCTAAAATAGACTTAAGGTCTGAATGTAGGTAATGATTAATGTATTTTTCACCAAAGTATGAATTCTGTATTTTATTCCAATCGGAGATCTTTGGAAAATAATGTGTAGAATTATATGTTCGCAGATTGTTATTAAAGTAGTTAACTAACTTAAGTAGTTTATATGATACTTTTTTTTCACATAATCCATTGTTCTTAATTGTTAACTCTATTAAATCAAAAAAATTGGTTCCTTGTTTTATTTCGTCAAGAATTTCAATAATCGTAGCGTAATAGCAAATTTGATCCTTAAGAAACAACGATTTTGAATGGTTTTCATCGCAACGAGATTGTTTTTTACTACAGCTTTTTAAGACAGATTGTCTGATATTCTGTTGTATTGTTGTTAAATCATAGGCAAATGCTTCTTTCCAACTTTTTCCAAAACTAGGATTGGAGTATATTTGGATAGAGTTTAACATTTTATAGGTTCGTGGAAAGACTATTTTTAAGATAGAATCTGTTGCAATATTGTTACGAAATTTATCGATAAATGTCAAAGCAACTTCTTCTTTAAACCGATTGGCAATAAAAATGGCCAAGGCGTCAATCATATCATTTTGAGAAGGTATTTTGTATTGTGGAATCTCTATATCCGAAAAGGAAAAGTCAAAATTATCTGTAGCTTCGGAAATTTGAAAATTGAGAGATTCTTTGAATTTACTATCTTCTTTTAGATGAATATTCTCTGTTTGTAATTGTGAATTTTTGCTTAGTCTTAATAGATAATTTAATTCGGATCGTAGTGATAATTGACTTAAACGGATATCATGATTGATAAACTCAATAGAGTCTCTTTTATCATTATTAGAAATAGAATCTAATGTATTTATGTTATTTGTAATACTAGATCGAATTCTTTCTATTAAAGTATTTATTTTACTAGTGTCTCTTAATAACTCATAATAGGCCTGGTTTAGAACTAGAAATTTTTTTTTGTTTAAAAAATTATAATTGATAGGAGAGATAGAGTCATTTTTACTTTTGAACAGAAATATAAGACTATCTAGAAAATCTCCTTGGTTTAAATCTTCTTTAAATCTTTTATACTTCTGATCGGCGGTATCATTAAATTGATAGTTATCATTAAGTATAGTGTGCCATGCAACAAGGTTTTGGGAGACATAAAAAAGATCACTTTCTAGTGTATCTTTTTGCGAGAAGCTTTTCAGGGATAAAATAAAGAAAAAAGCGACTAATAATGTTTTAGGTAGTTTCATAAGGCAGTAGTTGTTAGTTTTCAGCTAATTAAAAGAGAAAAAGCAAAAGGAACAAGTAAATTATTGAAAAATAATTTGTTAACAGTTTGTTTTTCTGTATTTAAACTGAGGTGTTTAGTATAATTAGAGATATTACAAATTAAAAAAGCGCAGATAAAATCTGCGCTTTGAACTAATAAGTAAGGAAATTAATTCCTGTTATCTTTTTTCGATATCTACATAATCACGCTCTGTAGCACCTACGTATACCTGTCTTGGTCGTCCGATAGGTTCTCCGTTGCTGATCATTTCTTTCCACTGAGCAATCCATCCAGGAAGGCGACCTAATGCAAACATTACTGTAAACATTTCTGTTGGAATACCAAGTGCACGGTAAATGATTCCAGAATAGAAGTCTACGTTTGGATACAGGTTACGTGATTTGAAGTAATCATCCTCAAGTGCAACTTTCTCCAGTTTTTTAGCAATATCCAACATAGGATCAACGATTCCCAGTTTTTCAAGAACATCATCACATGCCTTTTTAATAATTGTTGCACGTGGGTCGAAGTTCTTGTATACACGGTGTCCGAATCCCATTAAACGGAAAGGATCTTCTTTATCTTTTGCTTTTGCTACCCATTTGTCAACATCACCTCCGTCATTGTGGATCTTTTCAAGCATTTCAATTACTGCCTGATTGGCACCTCCGTGAAGTGGTCCCCAAAGTGCAGATATCCCCGCAGAGATAGAAGCATAAAGGTTGGCCTGAGACGACCCTACGATACGCACAGTTGATGCCGAACAGTTTTGCTCATGATCTGCATGAAGAATCAAAAGCTTATTTAAGGCACTGATAACAACCGGATCAATATGATACTCTTCAGTTGGCATCGCAAACATCATGTACAAGAAGTTTTCACAGTACTCCATATTGTTTTTAGGGTACATGAAAGGATGACGCATTGCATTTTTATAAGACCATGCCGCAAGTGTCGGCAATTTTGCCAACAGACGGTGAATAGTAAGATCAAACTCAGCTTCCGAACGATTCGGATTCAGTGATTCCGGGTAAAATGTTGAAAGTGAACAAACCATAGAAGCAAGAACTCCCATAGGATGCGCCTTTGCAGGATACGCTTCGAAGAATTGTTTCAT
Source organism: Wandonia sp. (assembly GCF_984588085.1). Lineage (NCBI taxonomy): Bacteria > Pseudomonadati > Bacteroidota > Flavobacteriia > Flavobacteriales > Crocinitomicaceae > Wandonia > Wandonia sp. The sequence continues at coordinate 57,276 of NZ_CFIGVI010000014.1, read as the reverse complement.
ATCTTCGTGAACAAGCGTATGCTTGGTAATAGAGCTTTGGAAATTGTCCAACTGTGCTTTTGTAGGAAGTTCACCATAAATAAGCAGATAAGCAACTTCAAGGAATGAAGCTTTTTCAGCTAATTGCTCAATTGGGTATCCACGATACCGCAGTACTCCGTTCTCACCATCAAGGTAAGTAATGGCACTTTTGGTACTACCGGTGTTTTTGTATCCGAAATCAAGGGTTATGTATCCCGTTTTAGCACGAAGGGCCGAAATATCTATCGCTTTTTCATTTTCAGAACCTACAACAACAGGTAGCTCGTGGACTTGACCTTCTAACTCTATTTTGGCTATTTCACTCATTTGTTTTATAAAAAAATAATTGAACTTTTTCTTATCGAGCGACTAATTTAACAAGAAAAATCGTATTCTGGTGCACGCTTTCCGCAAATTTTTAGGGAAAGAAAACAAAAGCAATAGAAACGCTTTAAGTACAATTGTAAAACACATTGTATCTTAATGGATTAATGAAATTTTTGTCGGATAAAAATCAGTCTTACTTCCTATTATTTATGAACTTTTAGTCTGCTGATTAACTTACTGCTATCCATGTATCCTTTCAGGATTTCTAAACGTTTTAGATTGGGAGCCAGCAGGACAAAACTGGGGTAGGACATATTACCATCCAAAAGCATTGCTGCTACCTGATGAAATCCACGTTTTCCTTTTGGAATATAATTATATGTTTTCCCTGAGAAAGTAATATCTTCTTTTTGTTCTGCATCCAGTTTTACACAATAAAAACCGGATAAGTAGTCGACCACTTTTTTCTCTTTGAAAGTGGTCGCATCCATTTTTTTACACCACCCGCACCAGTCTGTGTAGATGTCAATGAAAATCGGTCGTGGTTCTTTTTCATTTAGTAGCATGGCCTCTTCAAACGACAACCATTTTATCTCCTCGGTCAGCTCTTGTGCATACGACCCGAAGGAGATCAGGAGAGTTAGTCCTATTAGAAGTAACTGATTCATAATTATAAGTTCTTAAGGGTGTAATCTAATAACATCGTAAATAGGTGAAGACGGGTATTTCCACCGTAAATACCGTGATTTCTGTTTGGATAGATGAACAAATCAAAGTCTTTGTTGGAGTCTACAAGCGAATTAACCATTTCCATTGCATTTTGCATGTGGACATTATCGTCTCCCGAACCATGGATCAAAAAGTACTTCCCTTCCAGTTTTTCTGTAAAATTAATAGGGGAGTTGTCGTCATATCCATGGGCATTTTCTTGTGGAGTACGCATAAAACGTTCCGTATAGATATTGTCATAGTAACGCCAATTCGTAACGGGAGCAATCGCTATTCCCATTTTAAAATGGGGAGCTCCTTTTGTCATGGCCAAAGAAGACATATAGCCTCCGTAGGACCATCCCTGTATACCTATGCGGTTTTCATCTACGTAATCATACGTTTTCAGTACTTTCGCAGCTGCAATGAAATCTTCCAGTTCAAGTTTTCCCAACTGGAGATAAGTCGATTTTTTGAAATCGGCACCTCTATACATCGTTCCTCTGGGGTCAACCGATACAACAATGTATCCTTTTTGAGCCAATAACTGGTGATACATATATTCCATGCTTCCCCAGGTATCCTCTACAGTGTTACTGCCCGGACCTCCGTATACATGAACAAATACGGGATATTTTTTTGTCGGGTCAAAATCAGCAGGTTTAATCATCCATGCATTAAGATCTGTTTCGTGCCCTTTGAGCGTAAAAAATTCTTTTTTAGATAGTGGGAAGTTTTTCATCCGTTCAACCAAAGCAGAATTATCTTCCAGGACGGTAATTTGCTTTCCGGAAGCTTCATGTAAAGAGACTACATAAGGAGTATTCGCATCAGACCAGGTTTGTACGTAATACTTCATACCCGTTGAGAATTCGGCATCCGTGTGTCCTCTTTGACTGGAAAGTTGCTTTCGTTTTTTGTTTTTTATCGAAATCTGGTATAAATCCTGTTGAGTGGCTCCGTTTTCAGCAGAGGTATAATAAATGATTCCTTTATCATTGTTTATTCCTTTGAACTCAATTACATCCCATTTTCCTGACGTAATTTGTTCGATTTTTCCGTCAAAATATATTCTGTAGATATGATTATATCCATCCATTTCAGAGGTGCGAATGAAGGATTTACCGTCTTTCATGAAGAGTAAATTATCATCAATCTCAACATAAGCCCGGTCTTTTTCTTCATAAATTATGGTTGCCTCATTCGTAGAGCCGTCAATCAAGTGATATTGCAGATGGTTCTGGTGACGGTTTAATGTAAGGGCAATTAATTTGTCATCCAAAGGTGAGTAACTTATACGGGGAATGTATTCGTACTCTCCCAGCTGGACGGGAGTCGATGTATTCTTTTCGGAATCATAAATATGTAGGGTAACTTTGGAGTTGTCTTCTCCTGCCTTTGGGTATTTGAAAGTGTATTGATCCGGATACAGTTCAAAATAATAAGTCATTGTAAATTCCTTTACATCGCTTTCGTCAAAACGCAGATAAGCAATTTTTTTACTGTCAGGTGACCAGTTATAGGCTTTTGTGATGGCAAATTCTTCTTCGTACACCCAGTCTGTTGTTCCGTTGATAACATGATTGATACTACCATCCGTTGTTACCGCTGTAATGGTACCGTCAGCCAGATTTCTTATATAGATATTGTTTTCGTGAATAAAAGCGATCTTTTTCCCATCAGGAGAAAATTCGGCAAGTGTTTGTACGGGATATTGTTCACTTAACGGAGAAATATTGCGTGTTTCCAGATCAAAGATGTAAAAAGTGGCCGTATAGCTCCTTCTGTATACATTTTCATAATCAGTAGCAATTAACAATTTGGTCTCGTCTGCATTGAATTGATAATCATCTACGGTTAATTTCTTTTCATTGTAAACCAGCTCATCCGGATGAACAAAAACTTCCGGTTCAGCAGTAAACGAAAGAAAGGAAGATTTGAGAATAGCATTTCCGGCACGTCCCTGCTGCAGACGTGTGAAATGAGTTCCATCATTCATGGAACGGAAACCCTGTACCCGGCGGCGTGCATAAAAAGCATAATCTCTCCAAATGAGTTCATTGGTCAATTCCTGTTGCTTTTGAGCCGGAACATAGTTAAAAGAACAAACTGCTGAAACGCAGATCATGAAAGCGAAAACTAATTTCATCTATTTCGTTTTTAAGTTTACTGAAAAGCAGGTCCCATTTTAAGCTTTCCGAAATAAGCCCGGATAAAAAAGGTGTCACCTGTTTTACTTTACAAAATGTAACTTTTGGTTTTCAAAAATAATAAACCCTGGAAAACTTCGGGTAGTTTCCTGTGAGTATGCTATACCTTATAACAATTCTTGTTCCAGAATTTGGCATTCGGGAGTTGTTTTTCCTGCATTTTTTCGCGATTCTATCCCATTGAAAACACCTTTTGAGAAGGTATCGCGAAAAGGAGAAATAATCTGTAGGAGATGCTTGATTTCAATATCGTTAATTCCCCCCACAAATACGGTTGCTGTTCCTATACCCTGACTCAATTCATTTTTACGTTCTTCGGGAAATCCCGAAAAAAGTGTGGTGAGTTTTTCAAAGTCTCCCCGTGCATGATAATACAATGCACGTCCGATCCCTGCGTCAAACCCTTCAGGGATATTTTCAGAAGCAAATTCTGGAAGTGACCGGCTTCGAATCGTGAGCCGTGATCGGAAAAGTCCATAAAAATAACCGATTCCATCCCAAATCTTTTGTTGTTTATCTTTCGGAAACCGAATGACAAAATCGGAGGGGGAAGGATAACCGGAAATACCGATTGCCCAACCTAATCCTATTAATAATTGAGAGGAGTATTGGTTCTCGTAGTTATCATAAAAAGCTTTCCATTCAGAGAGATCGTTGGTCTCTATCCCTTTTTGTGCTAATAATTTGGATAGAGCTTCATAAGCAACAGAGGTAAATACCGACGAATTTTGGTCAATCTTTTGTACAATAGATTCCAATGGTAATTGTTCCCAATCGGATTCAACCGATCGAAACAAATCCATAATTTCGGAAACATTCTGTTCAATTTGTTGTACAGACATTAGCTAACAGTTTCTTTTACCGGATAAAACCACATAACGCGAACCTGTTCGTTCATTTCTTTATCCGGAGCAATTGAAGTATTGAGGGGATGATTCTCTTCAGGGAAAAGTTGCATGGTATAGGGATCGACAGGAATATCCATAGGAGTTCCATGCACCTGATTGGAAATCAACCGGAAAATTTCGGCGGCAATTTTTTCGAGTTTTTCCAGATTCTCTTCAACTTTCGTAATCAATTCGCGAGGAGAAAATTGTTCTTCAATTCCCTTGTGAAAGTCCCGAAGGAACTGAATATCAAACGGATCAATATAACGCTCTGTGAAATTGCCGGTATCATACGGTAACCACTCAAGGAATACTTTTTGCATTTGATTGTTTAGTGCTCCGAATCGGCGGCCTGCGCTTTCGTCATTGGAAAACAAGCGCTTTAGTACACTCAGATTGGTATAGCCTTTATTTGTAAAGAGCAGACATGGAATCCCCCAATAGATTGCCCAATCCCAAAAGATTTTAATGACCATAATCTGTGTTGATCCCATGAGCTGATACTTGTTTTGGTAAACAGGAATCCAACTATCGAATAGTGCCAGGTGCGTTTTTTCATATACGCTGGCGTGGAGTTCTATTGATTCTCCATTCATATCCCGGGTGATCAGGTCTGTTAACCAGGTATTGTTCATGGAGATGAAATCGGTTCCGGGAGAATAGAAGGGATCAAGAAATGCTCCCGACTCTCCTGTAACTGCCCATTTTTCAGCCGAATAGATTCGACCGCTGTTATGGGCATAGTGTTTAAGAACTTTAAAGTCCAAAACATGGTCCAACAGGGGAGAGATCATCTGGTGTGCCAGCGGTTCATGCTTTTCCATCCAGGACATAGCCCGTTCTAGTCGGTTAATCTCAGTAAACGGATGAAGATCTCCGTCCGCTACAATCCCAACAGAGGTAGCCCCTGAGGACAACGGAATTAACCAGACCCAATAACCTTTGTCCATTAAGTGAATGGTTCCCAGACGTCGTAGCCCGGGTTCCAGGAAAGATTGCCACTTCTCGTCTGACGACCAGTCGGTCACATCAATTTCACGGTCTACCCGAAACCATACTGCATTTACATTGTGATCAATTTCTTTTGCAAACCCGAGCTTTCGTTTCAATAATGCATGGCGACTGGTAGCATCTACCACCCATCTTGCAGAAACGGTTTGTTCTTTATTCGTATCTGTCGAAAAACGAACTTCGTGAAATGTATCGGGAGAAAGTGTAACATCTTCTACTTTAGCACCGAGTATAATTTCATTTCCTCTCTCTCTTGAACGGCGAATAAGTTCATTTTCAAGTGTTCCTCTGTCAAGCTGATGGCTGGGTACAGGAAGTCGTTCTCTCGGACCCAATTCAACTCGTTTTTCTATAGTGTCTTTGTGTCGTGGAGAAAAGAAAAAGCGCAGCCCGTGTTTCGGCAATTGTTTTTCATCCAGATAACCTTTTAAGTCAAGAACTTCGCGAAGATAGTATGTCCCCAGTTCTACAGTAGATTCACCTACTTTATGTGCAGCAGTCGGAGCAGACTCACCTCGTTTTTCAAGTATAAGAATTTGTGTTTCAGGTCTCTCTTGCTTTAACTGAAGGGAGAGCGTAAGTCCGGCAAGACCACCTCCCATAATAACGACATCGTAATCAGGCTTCATAGTAACTTCTTCGATTAATGTTATACAACAACAGTAAAAGTAGAAAATTGTTCGATTAACAGTACTCCCGGGAAGTGACTATTTCGCTTTCCGCATCATTTTACTATTAATCGCTTTCACCAAACGGTTTTCCTTTTTCTGAAAGAAGGGGGCTCCGGCATGTGTTCTTACATAGAACCAATTGGGTTTACGGTACTGTCTGAACTGATCATCTAGTAATACGAAAGCACTGAAGACGTAACTCGGATGTTTTTCTGTTTCTCCGTCCGGAAGGTAGTGTACAACCGAGTCGGCAATTACACGCGATACCTCTCCAATCCTGAACTGAGTGATATTGATAGTATCTTTATTAACGATTTCGTGATTGAATCCGTAAAAAGTGGTAGCATCAAAATCTTTATTTTTTACAAATTCTTTGTCTTTGGAGTAGAAGAATAGAACCTTACTAAAGGTAAAGTGTTCTCCAAATGCTTTTGCCAGTTTTTTATTTTTTTCCAGTAAATCTGCCTGGTAACGTTGCGCAGCAGCGTCACCCTGATTTTTTCGTATAATTTCTGTTGTGCTTTCACGGGAAAACAATTGAACCAGAAGGTAACCGTTTTGAATGACTTCCAGATTTTGTTTCAGAGATCCTTGCGAAAGAATACCCAGAGGAGTGAAAATAATCAGACTAATGAAAAAAAGTTGGCGCATATTTTTCTTCCAAAAATACATAATTTTACCAGTACGGAAGCGTAAAGAGAAATGGAATATGAAGAATAGTTATACTGGTCTGACTTTGAAAATGTTTTTGCTGATTGCTGCATTTCAGTTTAGTTTTTTGATCAGAGCACAGGAATCGGGAAAGAAAGATGCTATTCAGGTTGTACTTTCTGAAGTGGATAATTTATACAAAGTAAGTCCCGATCTGTATCGATCGGGACAACCTTCCGGACACGCGGTACCAGAGTTAAACGATCTGGGTGTGAAAACGATTCTTAATTTAAGAAATCTAAGTGGTAACGGAAGGTATAGAGGTACCGGAGCGTCCGGCGTTGTATTAAAACGGAAACGAATCAATACCTGGCGAATAGACAGGGAGGATTTATTGGAAGCCTTCCGGATTTTTGAGGAATCTCCTAAACCCGTTCTTGTACATTGTAAGCATGGTGCAGATCGTACAGGAGCATTTGTAGCTGCTTATCGGATTATGTACCAGTCATGGTCTGTTGAAGACGCTATTGATGAACTGAGAAATGGGGGATACGGATTTCACGCAAAATACTTCGAAAATATACCTGAGCTTTTACGATCCATTAATTTTGAGTCGCTTCGCAGCGAAATAAAAGAATGGTCAGTGCAGGATTAATTTTTTTCCTTTTGTGCTGCTTCTTTTTCGCGTTGCTTTTTTTCTTTCTTCCTTTGTTTCAGGTCTTGTTTCCGTTTTTTAGACTTTTCTTTATCTTCTTTTTTAATTTTTTTAAATTCCTTTTTTGTTAGTAGATCCAGTTCTCCGGGTTTGTGTTTCCCCTGCTCAATTTCTTTTACGATCCGTTCCATGAGCCAGTCCTCTTTGTCCGGGTGATAGGTAGCCTTCAGGTTTTGCTCAAACATTTTTCCCATAGTTGAGTACCAGGATGCTTTCAATTTCCCTCTGTACTTGGCGATGATATCAAACACGGTATGTCCGGTTTCACGATGAACCAACTTCATAAGTACTTTTCCTTCTGAAACATACATATTACGGATTACATATTCAAAATCGTCCATGAGTTGCTGATGCGCTTCTTTTCCATATTTTTTGACCTTTCGCTTTTTTTCAATTCCTGAAACATCCGCTTCATACTCATTCAGTAATTGTTTGGCATATACAGCATAAGGATAAACCTTTTTAACTCTGCGTAAGAGGTAGTTATAATTGCGTTTGTAATTAGGATCGACGATTTCTATGTCCTTGTGAAAGTAGGCAACATACAATGAGTCATCACCTTGTCCCCGGACAATTGAAAAACCTGAGGAAAGAGAGAATAAAAAGACTGTAACCAAAACGAAAATAACCTTTTTCATACTAATCGGTTTTCTGATTTCTTTTTATATTAGAACAAATTTCTTGCCATGAAGTTACAATACGCTTTTTTTCCTTTAGGTATTCTTTTGTTCTTTTCTTGTACTAACGAAGAAAGCCAATATGATATTGTGGAAATAGAGGAGGAGTGGGATTCTACCTTAGAGGCTGTTGATAGCATAGAAAATGATACTACTGCGTATGTTTCCGAAGTAGTAGAGAAGAATGAGATTAAGAAAGAAATTGAAAAGAAGTATGGGAAACAGTGGGATCTTTGTGACTGTGTAAGAAAAAATGACTCTATTCAGAAAGCGATTGAAAAAATGGGAGACGAGGATGATTTTGATCCTGTTTTTGCCAGAATGGAAGAAATTGATCAGCACTGTAAAGAAATGCTCACCATACCAAATACTACGCCTGAAGATCGTCAGAAACACCAGAAACGCGTGAAAGATTGCCTGAGGAGTAAATAATATGAGACTGAAACTATCTTTGTTCTGTGTTTAAAATAGCTTTTCATCCGGTTTATGTGCATCCGCTACCAGAGGGACATCGTTTTCCAATGGAAAAATATGATTTGTTACCTCGTCAGCTACAACACGAAGGGACTGCTGATCCAGATGATTTTTTTGCCCCGGATCTGATAGATAGTAAATGGCTAGAAGGAATTCACTCGGATACGTATATTAAAAAATTACAAGAGTTGACGCTTTCCCGTTCAGAAGAACGACAAACCGGATTTCCGGTAACCAGAGAGTTGGTAGAGCGGGAGTTTCGAATTGTGGAAGGAACACGTTTGTGTACCGAATATGCGTTGAGAGATGGAGTTGCGTTTAACAGTGCTGGAGGAACACATCATGCTTTTCGGGATAGAGGAGAAGGATTCTGTTTATTGAATGATCAGGCGGTAGCAGCTAACTATTTGTTGAAAACGGGGAGAGCAAATTCTATTTTAATTGTTGATTTGGATGTGCATCAGGGAAATGGTACGGCGGCAATTTTTGAACAGGAATCCAATGTGTTTACATTTAGTGTACATGGAGAACATAATTATCCGTTACGGAAAGAAAAATCAAGCAGAGATGTGGGATTACCGGATGGTATTTCTACAACTGATTATCTGGAGACAGTTGAGTTTCATTTGAATGATATTCTAAATGATTTTCACCCCGATTTTGTATTTTATCAGTGTGGGGTAGATATTATTGAAACCGATAAGCTGGGACGGCTTAATGTGTCTATTTCCGGTTGTAGACGTAGAGACGAACTTGTTCTTTCACGATTTAAAGACCTCTCTATTCCAGTTGTTTGTACGATGGGAGGAGGGTATAGTAAAGAAATAAGACATATCGTAGAGGCACATGCCAATACTTATCGTGTGGCAAAATCACTTTACTTTTAATTCATTGTGAACTGACAAAAGTCATTTGAATTTTCAGCATGTACTTTTATTTTCACAACATAAAAACGAAATAAAATGGATGAGAATACGCATGTAATTGAGCAAATATCGGCTGGCTTTCGGAAAGTAGCGAAGGAATTGGAGGAGTTTCAGGTTCAGTTAGCACTGGGAAAGATGAATGCCAAAGATAAGTATGAAGAGGTAAAGAAAGACTTTAATTCATACGTTAATGACTTTAAGCAGAAATATGAGGGATCAAAGGAGTTGTGGAATGAATACAAAGCTCAATTAGAAGACCTTCAGGTACAATTAGCTTTAGGAAAAGCCGAAACTGTAGAGGCATTTCGTGAGCAGAAACACAAGATCATTACGAAGGTACGGGAAATAGAAAGTCAGATCAAAAGTCACCCGTTGTATGTAAACTGGTATCCGGAACTATTGGCTGCTTTGGAGAAAGTTAAAATTCAGTTGGAAATTCTTGAAGATTACTACGATGAGGCAAAGACAAAAGCTTCAGGGGAGTTTGAAAAGCGTAAGGAGCAGTTAGAGGAAATAATAGAAGATATCCGGGATAAATTCAAAAAGAACACTGAGAATGATTCCCGATGGGATGTTTTTCAGGAGGAGATAACGTTAGCTTATTCGCATTTGAAGAAGGCTATTTTTCAGAAATAACCTCGTAAATGTTTATCGAGTAATAGAAGCGAAGGGATGAATTAAAATTCTCTTCGCTTTTTATTTTTCTGTTTCTTCCGGTTTTTTCTTGTTTTCTAGCGGGAAGAAGAAACTGGTAGGGTACTTTTTAAAATGTTGCCAGTTGGATGAAAAAACAAATCGTATTTCAGAAAAAGGAATATTTCGTGACCGAAAAGCAAGAAGCAGCGATAGAATGAAACTTACCAAAAAGTTTATAAGACCTATGATCCCTATTCCAAGAATACCGAGTAGAAGCATCCACAACGTAATTTCAAAATCATTTCCGTATAATCCCAATGCCAGATTTCCACTTGCAAATGTAATGTGCCTGATATCCAGATTCAGTCCTATAAAAGCACCGATAGAGGCAGTAGACCCCATAAACACCCCGAACCAGAGATTAGACATAATTCCGGCCCATTTTTTCTCATAAAATTGTGCGATTTTTTCGGTTTTTCTCCTTCCCAGACTTAGTTTAAGGATAGGATGCTCTTTGATACGGTAGGGAACCTGAAGGTAGCGATCTCTATTTGCAATACTTCCTGAGATGATACCCGAAAGAAACAGGAAAACTCCGGCAATGGCTGCGTGAAAGATAGCCAGAGAATGAAGAGGACTAAGATCAGTAATTAGTTTATCCGCCTTTGAGGTGGCTATGTTATAGTCGAAAGCCAGATCAATTAAAAAAACGCCTACTAAAGCAACAGGAAATGCTATTATTACGTTGCCGACAAAGGCAATAAACTGAGACCTGAACAAACGGGCAAAAAGCCGGGCAAAATCTTCATATTTTGTTTTTGATTTAGCTCCTTTATCCAGTCCTTTTTTTAATTCATTGATAAAAGCGGCAGCCGTCATTGCAGGTTGTTTGGTCGCCAGCGTAAAACCTAATAAATAAATGGCAATGAATCCGAATGCATAATTTGCACTGTACAGGAAAGCGTGTCCGAAATCACTGACATGAACTTTAGCCAGCAGTACTTTTATAATACACATAATTCCGACTATTAAACCACCTCCCATGGAGGCTTTGAGCATTTCCATATACTCTTTCCGGTCTGATGTAATATAATGTTCTCCTGTTTTGGCGGTATGCTGGGTTATTTCATATGAAACGAGTTGTGTACTTTCATTGATTAACTGTCGGACATTATTCTTGCGACAATTGATATCTATCAGGAGTTTTGCCAGACGCACGGTATTTCCCTTCATGTCATTTTGCCCTTCAATGGTGAGAATGTCAAGAAGAACTTTTAATCGGGTTAACTGCTGACGAATCCGAAGTAAATGTTGATTTACTTTCATTGATATACCGTACTTGGCACTGTTCTGAAAGGCTTTGTCAATAAACTGTTCACACTGTTTGTGAAGAACCAGAAACTGTTTCAAAGCCATTGTTTCCGGGGTCAACTGAAAATCAGGAGAAGAAAAAATGACTTTTCGGAGTTCGGTAAGTTCATTTTCAAGAGCAACAAAGGAGCTTTCGTGTGAATCATATTCAGGAACCATGCGAAGAACTTCTGTTTCCATTACCCGTCCGTTAATTCGCCAGATAAGTAACTCAATTGATTCAAATAACTGATCAAATGCTGAGTTTTCTGATATTCTGCTAAAGATGGTATTGAAACCAAGCAGGTCAAAAAGATGATTCAGTTCTTCTTCTGGAATTGAATCAATCCACAAAGGGTCACTTGAAGAAAAGAAAACCTGATTAAGAATAAACTCAAGTGTATCGGCTTTTGGTTGATAGGGGAGAAGCTTGGCAATAATACGTCTTTTTACTTCCCGCAAAAAATGAGTGTCTTCAAGTATTTCTGCATCCGTAAGAATGGTTTTGAAATTCCGTTTGTTAAACAAATTGGATAAAAAAGAGCCTAACTCCCTTGCGTATACAGGATTTCGTTCCAGTATATCAAGAAAATGCCGAATGGAATGTTGATTTGTTTTTTGATCCGGACGGATAGCGTTGACAAGGGTGGTTAATACCCGTACCTGATCTTTACAGTGTATCCATCCTTTGTTTTCGTCAAAATAAGAAGAAAGATATTGCTCAACAGGTTGTTTAGCCTTATATCTTTTAAAGATGTCACTGTTAAACCAGGGAAAACGCATAGTCTTTTATTAAGTAGTGTAAATATAGAAGTAATCTGTCTGAAACGGAATGGAGGAAACAAAAAAATCCTGCCGGTAAAAGCAGGATTTTTAATTTTTTAACTTTTATTATTTAAGCATGTACACCCAGTACTTCGGCCATTTTAGCTCCGATTTGAGCAGGTGAATCCACTACGTGAATACCACATTCTTTCATAATGCGTTTTTTTGCTTCCGCAGTATCATTTTCACCCCCTACAATTGCACCAGCGTGCCCCATTGTACGTCCTTTTGGTGCTGTTTCTCCGGCGATAAATCCAACAACAGGTTTTGTTCCGTTTTCTTTAATCCATTCAGCAGCTAAAGCTTCCAGATTACCTCCGATTTCACCGATCATGATAATTCCTTCTGTTTCCGGGTCTGCCATTAGCATCTGAACAGCTTCTTTAGTTGTTGTTCCGATGATCGGGTCTCCTCCGATACCAATTGCAGTAGTGATTCCCATTCCTGCTTTTACAACCTGATCAGCTGCTTCGTATGTAAGTGTTCCAGACTTTGAAACAATTCCGATTTTACCTTTCTTGAATACAAAACCAGGCATGATACCAACTTTTGCTTCACCCGGAGTAATAACTCCAGGACAGTTGGGACCGATAAGCGTAACATCATATTCACGAAGGTATTCTTTTGCATTCACCATGTCAGCCACGGGAATTCCTTCTGTGATACAAACCACCACTTTTATTCCGGCGTTAGCAGCTTCCATGATAGCGTCAGCGGCAAATGCAGGTGGAACAAAAATAATGGAAACATTAGCTCCGGTTTCTTTAACCGCATCTGAGACTGTATTAAAAACAGGCTTATCCAGATGAGTTGTTCCTCCTTTTCCGGGTGTTACACCACCAACAACGTTGGTTCCATATTCAATCATCTGTCCGGCGTGGAATGTTCCTTCACTACCTGTAAAACCTTGTACAATTACTTTCGAATCTTTATTTACCAGTACGCTCATCTTATGCGAATTTTATTAGCTATTTTTTCAATGCCACCAAAAATAGTTCTTTGATTGAGAATAGCCAAGAATAACAGACAAAATTTATCAACCGTTGATGAAATAATAACAGAGTAAATCTGCCTGCACAAACCCAAAAGTAAAAAGCTCCTCTCCGGGCGGAAAAGAGCTTTTCATTGTTGCTTTAAGAATCCTCCTGTGAAGTAGGAGATACTTTAGAATTGTACATTGTATAACGCAAAATTAGAATTTAATTACACCCTATTTTCATTATTAACATCCTTTAACAAAGAATTAACTGTTAGCCCTTGCTATGTAAGAGATGTTGCGTTTTTTTAGCCAAAAAATGTTAATAAAAGAAATGATTTTTAATAGAGACAAAAGAGAGGATTACTGACCTCTTTGAAGAATAGAACCAGGTGCGTTCTTTTTTCTTTTTGGTTGCTTATAATCCGGTTGTGGTGTTCCCGGTTGCTGATTTGTAATTTTTACTTTCTTACGAGAGTCTTTAGCGTTATTCTGACCATCAGGAAGTACAGCAGTGTGTTTTCCATTACTTACTGGTGCTTCATCATCAGTGGGACTGATCCATTTCGTTTTTACTTCACGTTTTTCAGCACCACCTTTTTGACTGTTTAACGTGTAAATAGTCATTTTCTTCCCGCGGTCTTCTTTGTTGGTTGAAATAATGTCTGCACGATACATCCAGTAGTCATTTACATACTCGTAAGCATCATAGCTCATGTCCGGTACGTAATATGAATAGAATCCTTTTAGTGCAGGCGATTCTGGAGAAAGATGGTCATATACGATCATATTTCTTTGCTGATCGTATCGCATGGTCATAACCGCCTGTTCTTTATGCTCAAAGAATAAACGTTTATGTGTGCCTTCTTCATTCTTAAAAAGGTTGTACCCCAACTTAGGTCGGCTACCCGCAAAGTAAAGTACGTCCATCAATTTGATGTTCGAACTGGCAGTATTACCATCCCATCCGAGAAGGGTGTAGTATACTTTGCCTCGTCTTTTCTTGGGAATGATAGCATAGTATAAAGCACCATACCAGTTTTCTGCCGTAAGTGTTTCATCGGGACGAGCCGGAAGCATAATCGAGTTATCGGTTAGTTCTGTTACTTCAACCTGCTTTTTGCGAGGGTTGTTGTATAGAACGTAACAGAAGTACTCATGTGTAAAATCTTTATTCTCTATGTTCCAGTTAAAAAGACGAACCGCATTGTCCGGAGACTTGATCGTACCCATCGATGTGAGTCTTGAAAAAGGATAATCCATTACACCCTCTAGTTGGAATGTTTTTTCCAACTCTTTTTTCAATTCTGTATTGCGGGCTTGAAGATCCTGAGGTGTTTTTGCAGCACGTAATGCATCCAGCTTTACTGAAAGGCGGTATTCGGCTTCAGAAAGAGGTGTGCTTTCCTGACTGTATAAAAAGCCGGTAAAGGCAACAAACATATATGTGATCCACAATCTCATTTACTACTATAACGTAAGCACTTTGTTTTTGTTACAATTCATCAAATATAAAGAAATATAATGAGAGTGCCTACAGGTGCATAAAGTCTTTCTTGGCCAGTAGTTCATCATCAGACTCTCTGTACTCCGGATCGTCTACGCAACAGTCTACCGGACAAACAGCTGCACATTGTGGTTCGTCATGAAAACCAACACATTCGGTACATTTATCAGTGACAATATAATAGACGTCCATATCTTTTGGCTCGAATTTTTGTTCTGCATCAACGTCGGTTCCGTCAAGTGTGGTAATGATTCCTTTTAATGAGGTTCCGTCTGCATAGTTCCATTCGGCACCTCCTTCATATATTGCGTTATTTGGACATTCCGGTTCACATGCACCACAGTTGATGCATTCGTCTGTTATCATTATTGCCATTTGTTCTCTCTTATTAAGGTTCTTTACTTAGTTTTGCAAATATAAGAAATGGAAAAGATTCAATGGGTTCTTATGGAAAGAAATGAATGGATAAACTTGTTTGAAAAACTAGGGAAAGTATTCGAAGATGTAGCTGCGGATTTACCCTTTTCGCAGAATGGATCAGGGGTTTCAGAATCGGGATACCAAGACTTTGTCAGTATTGTTCATACTGTAAAAAGAAATAATCCCTGGTTTACATCTGAAAATGTTAGAAGATCTCTTGGTGGAATAGGAAGTTGGTTAACCAGAGAGCAGTTAACAGACTGGGTGTCTGATTATCCCTTCGCGACTCAACCGAAACGTGTAGGATTGGTTATGGCGGGAAATATACCATTGGTTGGTTTTCATGATTTCCTGAGTGTACTGATAATGGGGCATCAGGCAGTTTGTAAATTCTCTTCGGGGGATAATATTTTATGGCCTGCTGTTCTCAAATTGATGCGTGAGATAGATGCACGCGTTCTGGAACATATTACTGTTACAGTTGGAAAATTTGAGAATATTGATGCTATTATTGCTACGGGAAGTGATAATTCGGCTCGCTATTTTGAACATTATTTTGGAAAATACCCAAATATTATCCGTAAAAACAGAACTTCAGTTGCTGTATTGACCGGGAATGAATCGGACGAAGAATTACAGTTTTTGTCAGATGATATTTTCTCTTATTTTGGTTTAGGATGTAGAAATGTATCCAAGCTTTTGATTCATGAAGATTTTGATCTGGACCGGTTTTTTAAAGGGATTTTTCATGTTGGTGAGCAGCTCATGCAACACCACAAATACATGAATAATTTTGATTACAACCGGGCTGTTTACTTGTTGAACCGGGAAGATGTTTTGGAGAACGGGTTTGCGTTATTGCGATTCACGGAAGATTTACATTCTCCCTTATCTGTTCTCAATTGCCACAAGTATAAGGACTGGAAAGAAGTAGAATCATTTATTATGGAAAAAGCAGATGAAATTCAAGTCGTAATCGGAAAGGACTTTACTCCTTTTGGTCAATCTCAACAGCCTGGACTTACTGATTATGCAGATAACATAAATACACTTGATTTTCTAAAAGGAATCTGATAGTTTTATAAAAAGAGCAGATAGACAGGGGTAAAGAGTCCGCTGAGCATAGAGATCTTTAACAAACCGTTTGCTGTTTTATACTTTTTATCGTCTTTTTGAAAAACAATCTGTAAAAGGGCGAGTAATTGCAGCAGAATAGCCAGTACAATAGGGGCAAGTACAATCATAAATTCAATAGGTTGCAACCAGCCTGAGAAAATCATAAACCCGGCAAAGAGTAGGAGAGGAATACTAAGCAATACCACAATTACCCGATCTGTTTTTCGTTTTCCCATTACAATGGGTATTGTTTGTGCCCGAATGACTTTGTCTCCTTCAATGTCTTCCACATCCTTTATTACTTCACGAGCCAAATTGGTGAAAAAAGCAAAAATACCCATAGAAAAACCGAAATTGAGGATCAACTGACCAATCTGAATAGTTTCCGGGTTGAAGGCGAAATAATCCTGCCCGATGCGATACAGCGAATTTAACCACGAATTATTATCCCCGGCTTCAAGATTATAGACATTAAGAAAGTAAATAGAAGCAAGAATAGGTACAAGCCCTGTTAATCCTGCAATAATAATGTTTCCTATGGCAAACCGACGTTTGAAATACATGGAATAGAACCACAGCAGGTTAATAGATAACAGGTGAATAAACAGATAGACAAAACTTCCGTGCTTTGAACTGAGGTAAATAGCTATTCCGAATGCAACAAGATTGAAAATCCAGTGTGTTACAATAGCCCATCTTCTTTTTAAATGACGGGTAATTATCAGACGCTCAGGTCGATTAATCCGGTCTGTTTTGACATCAAAGTAATCGTTGATGATATTACCTGCTCCGGCTATGAGAACGGTTGAGAATACCAACAAAAAGAAATCCATTGGTTCTCCGTGAAGTACAA
Source organism: Wandonia sp. (assembly GCF_984588085.1). Lineage (NCBI taxonomy): Bacteria > Pseudomonadati > Bacteroidota > Flavobacteriia > Flavobacteriales > Crocinitomicaceae > Wandonia > Wandonia sp. The sequence continues at coordinate 40,315 of NZ_CFIGVI010000014.1, read as the reverse complement.
ATTTCCCGTCTTTTTCGAGTAAAAAACCGATAAAGAACCAACGCATCGCATACATAGTAAGTATGATGATGACAAGGTTTACCGGTCGCAATAGTCGAATAAAGTGCATTAGTTTGCTGTTATGGTGTATTCTGTTCTTCTGTTTAACTGGTGCGCAGTTTCTTTTTCTTTTTCCGTTGGCATATTTGCAATTTCAGAATCACTAATTACAGGTTTCGTTTCTCCATACCCCTTATAGGTCATTCGATTCGGAGCGATCCCTTTTGTTACGACATAGTCATATACTGCTTTTGCCCGTGCTTCCGAGAGCTTACGGTTTTCATCCGCATCACCTCTTGTATCTGTATGTCCGCTGATTTCAATCTGTACATTTTTATGTTGATTCAGATAGTCTACAAGTTTGTTCAACTCGACCTGCGATTCAGGACGAAGTGTACTCTTATTGAGATCAAAGAATACATTGTCCAATCGTACAGTAGCTCCTGCAATAATAGGCTGAAGGGGGACACTCATGTGATAGGGTTCGTTATTTTCAGGAATGGTTAAGGTGAAATTCTTTGAAAAGAAATTGTACCCTGGATAATTTACATTCAGAGCATAATCTCTGTTGGTCGGGAGTGTTACTAAGAATTCTCCGGTAATTTTATCCGCATCAGATTCAACCACTGTTTTGCCGGTTTTAAGATCAATTAGCTGAAAGTGTCCACCGAGTGGTTTCCTGCTTTGTGCATCAAACACGATTCCATCCATATAAATAGTTCGTGTGGGACGGATACTTTCGGGTAATTCAAAATAGTAAAGGTCCAAATCACCATGACCACCTTCGCGATTGGAAGCAAAGAAGGCTATTTCACCATCCGGAGCCACAAGAAGCGAATTTTCATCATACCGGGTATTAATCGGGTATCCTAAATTTTGAGGCAGACTCCAGTTTCCATTGTCGTCCATTCGTGTTACAAAAAGATCCAGTCCTCCGAATCCGGGATGTCCGTCAGAAGAGAAATAGAGTGTTCTTCCGTCCGGATGGATATGAACAGATTCCTCACGCATAGGTGTATTGATGATGTCCGGAAGGCGTTCTGCTTCAGACCAACTTCCGTCTTCCTGCAAAAAGGCTCTGTAGATATCCTGATGCTTTCTACGATCTCTGTCATACGAACCACGGATAAAGTACATTGTTTTTCCATCAGAAGAAAGAGAGGGTTGGGTTTCCCAATGTGCCGTATTCACTCCTCCCGGCAGATTTCTGGGATTGTTCCATTGAGAACCTATCTTTTTCGTAATGAATAGGTCACAGCTTCCTTTTCCTGTTCTCCCTTCACCATAATTTCTGCCTGTTACATCAGGGCAAGCGACAAAAACAAGAGTTCTTCCGTCGGGAGCAAAAGTAGGGGCTCCTTCATTTCGTTCTGTATTAATGTTCTTAGGCATAGAGGTTGCTATATTCCAGCGACCTTCATCATCTAAATGGGAAACAAAAAAGTCTTCCTGCGCCCCGAGTTCTGTACCCGGAGCAGGGAGTCTACGGGTAAATAAGAGTGTTTTTCCGTCTACCGTAATTGTGGGAAAATATTCAGGGTGTTCTGTATTAATTGCAGGCCCCAGGTTGATGGGAGTGAATTTAGCAGGATTACGCATGGCTTCAACTGCCAGTTCTCCACTTCGGATGATTTTCTGAGCCTGATAGTTATATTGTTGATTTCTATTTCCGTATTCCAGATAACGTTTTGCATTTTTTGTAGCTTCTGCATATTTTCCATACTCATGCTGAAGACGGGCGAGCATAATGTAAGAACTTCCGGAAGGATCGTATCCCGGATTGATAGCTATTGATCGCTCGAGGTGATAAATGGCCTTGTCAGGATAACCGGAACCCAGAAAGTATTCAGAAATCAATTGATGAGCTTCAATAAAATTCGGATCCTTTTTGATTGCTTTTTCGAGTAATTCAATTGCCGGACCATAGTCTACAGTACCTGTGCGCATATCGTAGTGATCATTGGGCGATTGTAGCGCCTCCTCAAACCATGAGATTGCTTTTTTGTTAGAAGTGGAATATGTCATTTGAGCTGTAGTTCCACAGCTGAACAAAAGTATGGCAATAGCCAGAATTATCGGTAATCTATGCATAGTATCAGGGTATATTCATGTATTTATGAGTTTGTAAGGAAACTCTCCATTCAGGATGTTCTTTTACAAATTCAATGATCAGGGGCAAAAATCGTTCCTCTTTCGACCATTCGGGTTGAAGAAAAAGTCTGCAATGGCTTTTTACCAGTTTGTCAGCGTGTTTCTGTGCCCAGTCAAAATCAGAGGGATGATTGATGACTACTTTTAATTCATCCGCTCTTTCATAGGCTTCCTTTACAGGAGGTTTGAACTTCTTCGGAGAGAAGCAATACCAGTCTACGTTTCCTGAAAAAGCATAAGCACCTGATGTCTCAATCGCAACTTCCAGTTGGTGAGTATGCAATTCATCCACCAATTTCGACAGATTATACATTCCCGGTTCTCCACCGGTGATAACGACAAAGTCTGTTTTGCTTTTCAGAACGTTTCCTACAATTTCAGAAACAGGAGTATACGGATGTTTTTCGGCATCCCAACTATCTTTTACATCGCACCAAACACAACCGACATCACATCCTCCCAAACGAATGAAATAGGCGGCACGTCCACTGTGATACCCTTCTCCCTGAATCGTATAAAATTCTTCCATAAGAGGAAGCTCACCCGTGTGAGAATGTGAAGTTGTTTCTTTCATTAAATCCAAAGTTACAAAAGAATATCGTTGAATAATACAGCGTAACGAAAGCAAAAATTAATGGGTCTTTGCATAATCTTCAGTGAAACAGAAAATGATGTCAGCCAACTCCTTATTCTCATCCTCTAGTTTATCCATCTGATCCTGCGACACCATTGTGATTACAAGTGTCTGATCAGCAGAAATTTCATCCTTCAGGAAAGATAGAATTCCTTCTGATTTGTTGGAGTGAAAAGAACCGTTTAGATGCAGGAAAGCTCCATTTTCAGGCATATTTTGTTTAATGAAATGTGCCATAGTAGCATCTTTCACTGCTTGTGCCTCCATCATATTCTGGCCTTTATGTCCTCCCATAGACATGTTCATGAGTTGCTTGTTACTTTCCAGTGTTGTGTCAATAGCAATTGGAAGGGGGGCAAAATAAGCTTGTGTCTCCGAAGGAAACTTTTTGAGGTGATCAATTCCGTTATAAAAAACGCTATTTGCATATCTGCGGGGAATATTTGTAGCAATTAAGCGCGCATTATTTTCCCGGACAAATTCGACAACAGGTTTGTAGTCTGTTTTATAATTTTTCCACAATCTGCATTCGTCCTCGAAGTTTTTTGTACTGATTAGACCTCCGAAATATTCATCAATAATGAATTGGTTGTCAGCTTCAAACATTTCCATTCCAACAACTAATCCGTCACCATGTTTTTCATGAAGATATTTGGTGACTTGTAATTGAAGCCAGTGAATATCAGCGCAATCATGAAATTCTCCGAAAAAAATAAGTTGTTTTTTGTCCAGAGACTTATAAAACTTATCTATCGAAATTTCTTTTCCTTGTTTGTTGAAAATCTTAAAGTTAACTTGAGCATTCGCCTGTAGCAAGGTGAAAAGTAGTGAAAATATAAAAAGATGTCTCATTTTAGTTTTTATTTTAAAACCGTAAATTTACAATCCAAATCGGTAATAGCAAGTGGAAAATAAGCAACATATTTTACTGTTGAGTTCATGGTATCCGACGCGAATTGATGAGACTTCCGGGAATTTTATAAAAAGGTTTGCACAACTTTTATCCGGAAAATTTAAGATCTCAGTAATTTTTGTCAAAGCGGATAGTTCAATAGAAAAAGTTGAATTTCATGAAATGCGTGAAGGAGACTTTCATGAGATTGTTGCGTATTATCCTAAGCCGAAGGGAATTTTCAGCAGGACACGTCAATTGGCCAGGTACAAAAAAGTACTGGATACGGCTTTACAAAAACTGGATTCAAAACCGGATCTTATTCATGCACATGTTGCTTATCCGAAAGGAAAGGAGTTTGAATATGTTTCTTCTAAGTTGGGGGTGGATTATATTCTCCAGGAACATTCATCCGATTTTTCTGAGCATGAAGACTGGTCAAAAATAAAACGTCAGTTGGTCATTCAAACACTTCGGAAGGCACGTTTGGTTTTACCGGTATCTCATTTGCTGGAAGCGGAGATTCTTAAAGTAGAACCACATTTGGCACGTGTTGTTCTTCCTCTTCCTGTCAATACCGAATTGTTTTATCCTGAAAAATCAATTTCTTCGCAACGTCCTTATACCTTTTTACACGTTTCGGGACTGGATGAAAAGTATAAGAATGTAAAGGGTATTGTGGAAGCTTTTCACCGTGTTTATCAACATCATCCTGACACGCGGCTTACGATTGTGACAGATGGAGATCCTTCATCATTATTTCAGTTTTTGGAAGAGAACGACTGGCGGGAAGGTATTGATGTTAAACGAAACCTTACGTATGAAGAGGTTGCCATTGAATACAGAAATAGTGACTGCTTTGTTCTTTTTTCCCGTTTTGAAACGTTCAGTTGCGTATTGGTAGAAGCTATGGCTTCGGGAATACAAATCATTACAACAGAGGTGGGGGTGGTTTCTTCAATCGATGAAAAACTACTGACCATAGTTCCCGATGGGGATATTCATGCGCTAGCTACTTCAATGGAAGAGCTTTGTATGGGAAAAAGAAATGTTGAATCCACGGAATTAGTGGATGCTGCTCAACCATTCTCTAATGATTATATCCTTGAACGATTGAGCATGATTTACAACGAAGTACTCCTGAAGAATAATGATTGACTTCAGTGAACTGAGTGACGATTACCGTCTGACAGCTACAGATTTTGGGACACTTATCACCGTCGAAAATCGGCTGATGATTCACTTTGTGAATATGCCTTTGACCAAAAAGGAAAATGATCTTTTGGTTTTGTTTCTACATAATTTAAGGAAAAAACATTCCTATCAGGTTATTCAATTGACATGGAAACAGTGGGAAGATCAATATGATTTTGTTGTGAATATTTTGCGTGCAAAACTCGGGCTGGTGGAGCGTATACATGGTAGAAAGACAATGGTACGGGGGCTGGATGTTGCAATAGCAACCGATTTTGTGGATGTAAATCATCTTCAGGGGGCGACCTCATTTGATTCTGCACTGGGATTATTTGAAAAAGAAAGACTTTTAGCCGTAGCTTTGTTCGGAAAGCCAGTACAAATGGTTCGTGATTTTGATAAATCGTATGTTTCGGGCGAATTAATCCGGTTTTGTTCTGCTCGCGGTACAAGAGTTTATGGAGGATTGGATAAATTGCTAAAAGCCTCTGCCAGACAATTTAATCTTCGGGATATTATGACCTATTCGGATTATAATATTTCAGATGGAACTGTTTACCAAAAGCTTGGATTCGAGAAACGTGGAGAGTTACTACCAATGGCATTTGAAGCGAGTAGGGGGAGGTGGAAACGAATTCGTCAACCTGATGAAAGCAAAACCTATTACTGGAATTCGGGGAGTGAGAAATATGTGTTACCAATTTCTGTTTCCGGTTTTCAGAAGTGATTTAGGTTGCCTACTTTTGTTACGTGCAAACTACGTATGACTCGATATTTGTAATTGGACCAACTGCTTCCGGGAAAACTGCTTTGGCAGTTCGGATAGCTGATGCATTGGAAGGTGAAATTATCAGTGCTGATTCCAGACAGGTGTACCGAAAGATGGATCTTGGTACCGGAAAAGATTTACACGAGTTTACCTACAACAATACAACGATTCCTTATCATCTTATTGATATTTGCGATGCGGGAGATAACTACAATATTGAGCGTTTCTATCTGGATGCAGGTGTGGCAATATCTTCTGTGAAAAGCAGAAATAAACTCCCGGTTATTTGTGGCGGAAGCGGTTTATACATTGAAACACTTCTTAAAGGAAATGAGTTTGCCTCGATTCCGAAGAATGAGATACTGAGAGAGCAATTAGTAACTAAAAAAAAGGAAGAGTTATTTCGTCTTTTTGAATCGATTCCTGTGGATTTGCGCTCTCGTTTGGACAACCTGTCGGTTAAAAAGACAATTCGGGCAATAGAGATAGCAGAGTACGTTGCTGAGTATGGTATGCCTGAACAAAGAAATTTAGGCTTGAAACCATTGATTTTAGCCACGGAAGTCGACAGAGAAACACGTAGAAACCGTATTTCAAAACGTTTACACACAAGGCTTCAGGAGGGAATGATAGAAGAAGTGGAAGGACTTCTTCGGGATGGAGTGACTCCTGAACAGTTGAAGTTTTATGGGTTGGAGTATCTTTGGATAACCCGATATGTAACGGGAGAAATTGATTATACAACAATGGCCAATTCGTTGGAAATAGCAATCCACCAATTTGCAAAGCGACAAATGACCTGGTTTCGTCGTATGGAAAAACAAGGATATAAATTACAATGGGTGCCCTCGGATATTTCTATCAATTCAGTCATGCAATTGTTTGAGAACTGAAATAATTGTAATTTTCGGAAAAAATTGACAATGAAACTATTTACTACGGTTTGGAGTGTTTTTTGTGTTTTGATTGTTTTTTCCCAGACAACTATTGATCATACATTACAGCATGGAGGGGTGACACGCGAGTACAGGTTGTATATTCCGGCCTCTTATGATGGAACAGAAAGTGTCCCGTTACTTTTTAATCTTCATGGTTATACATCTAATAATGTACAACAGGAAGTTTATGCGGATTTTCGTCCGATAGCAGATACGGCAAATTTCATTATTGTTCATCCTAACGGGACTTTGGATTTAGGCGGGAATCGTTACTGGAATGCTTTTAATATTCCCGGAGGAGTGGATGATGTAGGCTTTTTATCAACTTTAATTGATGAAATAAGCCAATCGTATACAATTGATCTGAATCGCGTTTACAGTACAGGAATGAGTAACGGAGGTTTTATGAGTTACGAACTGGCTTGTGCGTTAGGATACCGAATTACGGCTATTGCGTCTGTCACGGGAGCCATGCCTAAAAACAGACCTTCGACGTGTAATCCTCCTCATCCGGTTCCTGCAATGCAAATTCACGGTACTGCGGATCCAACAGTTCCATACAATGGAAATGCGCAACAGGAATCTATCGAAGATGTTGTTGATTACTGGGTAGGGCAGACAGGCTGTAATCCAGTACCTGTTGTAACACCGGTACCCGATGTAAATACTATGGATGGTTGTACAGCCGAACAGTATGTTTACTCCGGAGGAATAGGAGGTGCTACAGTAGAATTCTTTAAAATACTTGGCGGAGGACATACGTGGCCAGGAGCGCCGATCGATATTGGTGTTACGAATCATGATTTTGATGCGAGTGTAGAAATATGGAGGTTCTTTAGTAAGTATAAAACGACTGATCTTGTGAGTTTTGATGAGCAGGAGAAAACAGTTGAGTTCACTTTATTTCCTAATCCTACGGATGGAAACTATACTTTGGGAGGAGCTGTGGAAACTATTCGTTCTGTGCGAGTTCTGGATACATCAGGAAAGATCATCGAGGTCTACGAGGGCAATACAATTCCTACTGAGTTGGAGTTACAACAGAGCGGAATGTATATTGTTCATATTGAGACAATAACGGATACTATAATCCGAAAGTTAATTGTTCGTTAGTTGTATTGATTATATTACAATAGAAAAAAGCGGTGCAAATTCATTATTTGCACCGCTTTTTATATCATCGTATTTTTTCTACTTAGTAGATAGAAGGAAACTGAGAAGGGTTAGCTTCGTGCATAATTGCATAAGCTGCTTCTACGATATCCTCTATACTTGGCTTCGAGAAATAATCTCCGTCCGAACCATAAGCAGGGCGGTGATCTTTAGAAGACAAAGTAACCGGCTCCGAATCAAGGTGATAATACCCTTTTTGTTTTACGAGTACCTGATCCAAAATGTAAGCCGTAGCACCACTGGAAACATCTTCATCGACAATCATTAAACGATTTGTTTTTGAAAGTGATTCTGAGATCATGTGATGGGTGTCAAACGGAATCAATGTTTGTACATCAATTAATTCGGCGTTGATCCCCAATTCACGAAGCTGTTGAGCTGCTACAGTACAAAGATTAAATGTAGAGCCATAAGAAACAATTGTCAGATCTGTTCCTGTTTCGGTGATTTCGCATTTACCAAGCTCTTCACAGAATTCTCCCAGATTATCCGGCAATGGCTCTTTAGATCGATAACCGTTAAGTGGTTCGATAACCAATGCAGGTTCATCGGATTTCAATAATGTATTATAGAAACCTGCTGCTTTGGTCATATTTCGTGGAACACACACATGCATTCCCCGGATACTATTGATAATCATACCCATTGGAGATCCTGAGTGCCAGATACCTTCAAGGCGGTGTCCACGGGTTCTGACAATAACCGGAGCTTTTTGCCCTCCTTTTGTACGGTACTGAACAGTTGATAGATCATCAGACATAATCTGAATAGCATACAACAAATAGTCAAGATACTGGATCTCTGTAATCGGACGAAGTCCACGCATCGCCATACCAATACCTTGTCCAAGAATTGTCAACTCCCTGATTCCTGTATCTGAAACCCGCAGTTCGCCGAAAGCTTCCTGCATACCTTCCATACTCTGGTTAACACCTCCGATTTTACCGGTATCTTCACCAAAAGTCAATACCTCCGGATATTTTTCAAAAAGCTTTCTGAAATTCTCGCGAAGTATAATTCTTCCATCCTCCATTTCAGGAGTATCTGCATACACAGGATCTATCGGTTCAACGTTTACTATCGCTTTATCTGATTCAGAGTACAGGTATGAGCTATATCTGTCAAAGTTTACTTGTTTTTGCTGCTCGAGCCAGTTGATAAGTGCAGTTCTTGCAGCTGAATTCTCTCCACGGGCATATCGAAGTGCTTTTCGGGCTGCTCCCAATATATCACGACGAATCGGATCCATTTCTTTTTTCAGGTCCTCTGCTAGTTTAGCTATAAAAACAGTATTAGAAGAAGCATTAGCTAAATCACTAATCAATTGTAAGGCATTTGACAAATCGTCTTTCAAAGAAGCTGTAAATGCTGACCACGCCTGATTCTTTTCGTCACGCACCTGCTTTTTAGCATCTTTTTCAATTTGTTCAAGTTCTTCAGCTACGGCCAATTTATTACCATCGGCTTCGAAGGAAAGAATCCATTCTTTGAATTTAGCAATACAGTCGAAATCTTTTTCCCACTGCATGCGCTGTTCGTCTTTATAACGTTCATGAGATCCCGAAGTTGAGTGTCCCTGAGGTTGATTAACTTCTTCAACATGAATGAGAACAGGAACGTGTTCCTCACGAGCAATAGCTACTGCTTTTTCGTATGTTTCGCAAAGATGAGCATAGTCCCATCCTTTGGTTTTGAAAATTTCATATCCGTTTTTGGAATCGGTTCGTTGGAAACCGGATAAAGCTTCAGAAATACTTTCCTTGGTTGTCTGGTGTTTTTTAGGAACAGATATTCCGTACCCGTCATCCCATACAGACATTACCATAGGAACCTGTAAAACACCTGCTGCATTCATCGTTTCCCAGAATGGACCTTCTGAAGTACTGGCATCTCCGATAGTACCAAAAGCAACTTCATTACCTCCATTGGTAAATTTCTTGAATTCTTCAAGATTTTTTAATTCCGGATGATTCCGATAAATTTTTGAAGCCTGAGCAAGTCCCAATAAACGAGGCATCTGACCTGCAGTAGGAGAGATGTCCGCTGAACTGTTCTTTTGCTCCATCAGGTTTTTCCAGTTTCCGTTTTCATCTAAACTACGCGTAGCAAAGTGTCCTCCCATTTGTCTACCTGCAGATTGAGGTTCCAATTCGACCTCCGTATGGGCATACAGTCCGGCAAAGTATTCGCGAACAGTAAGGTTTCCGGTAGCCAGCATAAATGTCTGGTCACGATAATATCCACTTCTGAAATCACCGTTCCGGAATTGCTTTGCCATAGCGATCTGTGCAATTTCTTTTCCGTCTCCGAAAATTCCGAACTTAGCTTTTCCTGTCAGTACTTCACGCCGACCAAGTAGAGAAGCTTCTCTCGAAATACAGGCGATTTTATAATCATTCAGAACTTCTTCTCTGAAGGTATCAAATGCTACTTTATCCTGAGTTGCTGTTATCGATTCTTTTGCCATATACGTCTTTGATTTGCGGGGCTAAAGATAATAAAAAAACGCCTTGATTTTTCCATCAGGGCGTTTGCTTCGTGTTTTTCAACCATTTATTATAACGGCTGTGTTTATTTAGTTATCTCTTTTTTCAAATGTTTCCTTCTTCTTATCTTTGATGCGTTTGAAAATCAAATAGATTATTGCTGCGATAATTATTAGAACTCCGAAAAAATAGACGGTTCCTGTTAGGGCTATTGCTCCAAAAGCAAATAAATCACCCAAGCTTAACAGCTGTACCATAGGCCAAAATTTCTGCAGCTCCTTGTGTAATAACAGAGGTGGCAAAACGAATATTTACAATTGCATCCGCTCCCATTTTTTCAGCGTCTTGTTTCATTCGCTCTAAAGCTTCCTCCCGGGAGTCAGCCTGAAGTTGTGTATATTCATTGATCTCTCCTCCCACCAGATTCTTTAATCCCGCGAAGATATCACGTCCCACATTGCGGGCACGAACCGTACTTCCTCTTGCAATTCCCAAAGCTTCAGTAATTTGTTTTCCGGGAATATTCTCAGTAGTTACAATAATCATAATTTAATCTATTTTATGGAAAATTAGTTCATTAATTTGTATCCTTCAAAACTAAACCGTCATTTTTTATCTGACGTGTAGTTTTTTATTTTCAGAAAGCATCAGTCAATTGATTTTTAATGGTATTCATTGCCAATGTAATTTCGACCTTTTCAACTGTAAAAAATGTCAACTTCTCTTTTTTACTAAAGAGTAGTGATCAGATAAAACAGTTGTTTTATTTATACAGACTCTCACCATTTAGATCAGTTGTCAATACTGAACTCATGAAATCGAAAAAAGGTCGCATTGCTAAAAAAGTTGCCACAACTTCGGACTTAAAGTCATTAGATAGTACTTCTTTATTTTCAAACTTCCGCATCACCAGATATTGTTTTTTTCGAATTAAGTCAATATCCGGATGTGTTTTATCAAAACCTTTAGGGGCTGTCTTTAACTCATCTCCCGATAATTCTCCAAACATCTTCTTAAAGTTCTTATCGGAAATGATTTCCCGTAATTCCGAAGCATCAAGTTCGATTTCTTTACGAATTCGATGTAAATCCTCTTTGTCTGGTGCCCAAAATCCACCTCCCACAAAACTATTATCGGGTTCAAGGTGCAAGTAATAACCTCCCCGAAGCATCGGCTTGGAGCGAGAAAAACTCACGCCAAAATTGGTTTTATACGGGGATTTATCTTTAGAAAAACGAATGTCGCGATAAATTCTAAAAACATTCATCTTTTCAATACTATCAGTCTTCGTTAATTCTGAATTAATCTCCGTAAAAAAAGAGGTAGCATTTTTTAAAATAGCGTCATATTGCTTTTTATTTTCTGCAAACCAATCTCTGTTGTTATTCTCTTTTAACTGACTTAAAAATTCAAATGTATCTTTTGTAATCATGTTTTGAAAGTTAATGATCATTCGTCCAGAAAGAAACAGGTTCAATAATGATAGTTTAATCTATCTTACGAAAAATGAGTTCATTGTTTGTGTTCTTCAAAATCAAACGATTATTTTTTATCTGGTACGTAAATTGTTTATCCCCAAAAAGTGTCATTAGTTTAGTTTCTCCGGGTGTTTCACTGCATTTGAAATCGGGAGCGATCAGTAGTGACGCAAAAAAAGTATTTTCCTGCATATTTATACCTCCATTTATTCTTCTGCAACCAAATTTCCCGAATAAACGATTTCCTTCCAAATGAATTTCAAGAACGGGAAGATCTGTTTTTTTCAGTTCTTTAGCAGCAGTATCCCCGTTTATAGATTCGATAACCCAAATATCTTCCAACCCGGAACCATTATGATAAAATCCACATCCTTCTTCTTTAAAAACAAGCTTTCCATTTTTATCGGAAACCTCAATTTTAGCCAAACGTTCATGCTCTTTACAACCTTCGGAAGAAAGACGAACTTCCAATGTATATCCACGATCGTCAGAAACGGTATAGACTTCCTGAGTGAGTCCTTTTTCAAAAGAGGTAGTGGGAAGTTTTTCAACTATCCTGCCAAAACTACTGGACGGGTTATTGAGTAACAGGTTGTATCCGAATGAAAATTCGAGGTACCATTTATTATCCGGACCGTAAACGGAGAAGTAATTGAAGTTACCGGCAGGGTGAGATAAGTTATGTGATGCTGATGGCGTAGAGCCATTTTCTTTACTTTTGCGGGAAGTTCCGCACGAAAGAGCAGCCAGAGATAGTGTGAACAATAGTATGTATTTCATAATTTTCAGAATTGTTTTTTTAAATTCGACACCAAAACTATGCCAGAATGCCTGTGAATATACGAAAATTAAGAAATCTGACAGAGAAAAAGTGTATTCGAAACCGTATTGAATCAATGAAATAACAACGTAATGGAAAGAAAATCAATAGGGGATAAATCGTTGAAGGGGCTCGATTTTTACCTTACAGCTCTTGTTGAGGCAAAACTTTGGGTAAAGGTATTGATTGGATTGGCACTAGGTGCTTTAACCGGATGGTTAATTAGTCCGTCTTTAGGATTGGTTCCCGAAAAAATAAGCATTCCTTTGGCAAATTGGTTAGTGTTGCCCGGAACCTTATTTTTGAAGTTGGTACAGATGATTATGATTCCTTTGATTTTGGCCAGTATTGTGACCGGAATTATTAATGCGGGAGGGGAGCAACTTAAGAAGATGGGGGCTCGGTTAGGCATTTATTTCATTATTACAACACTTATTTCGGTTGTTTTGGGAACCGTGCTGGTGTTGTTGATCCGTCCGGGACAATTTATGAATGAAACTACTACCAACAAGGGGATTGAACTTTCGCCAACTGAAATTTCGGAGGGAGCGGCTCCCGGCTCTGTATTTAGCCGTATTCCGGACGCCATAGCTCAATTACTTCCTGAAAATCCGCTAGCTAGTATGGTAAACGGTGAAATGTTGCCAATTGTATTATTTTCCATTCTTGTCGGGATTTCATTAATAGCCCTGACCGAGCAACAAAGAAACCCTGTCGTTATCTTGCTGAGTTCCGTACAGGAAGTTTGTATGACTATTGTTAAATGGGCAATGCGACTGGTTCCTTACGCTGTATTCGGATTAATAGCTCAATTGGTTATGAGTGTCGGGATGAGCAGTTTGAGCGGTATAGGAATGTATGTAATAACTGTTCTTATTGGTCTGTTGATTCTCCTGCTCATGTACATGATGATTGTTGCTTTTATCGGCCGAAGGAATCCGATTACTTTCCTGAAAGAAATACGGGATGTTCAGTTGTTAGCTTTTTCTACAACAAGTTCGGCTGCTGTTATGCCACTTTCCATTAAAACTGCGCAAAATAAGTTGGGGATAAGCAAAAGCATCAGTAATTTTTTAATTCCTGTAGGAGCAACAATAAATATGGATGGTACAGCATTATATCAGTGTATTTCTACGGTTTTTATTGCTCAGGTTTATGGTTTGGATCTGAGTTTAGCATCTCTTCTTGTTATTATTTTAACGATTGTTGCTGCGTCCATCGGAACCCCTTCTATTCCTGGAGGTGGTGTTGTTATTCTGGCCTCCGTTCTTCAGGGAGCAGGAATACCTGCTGAAGGAATCATTTTGATCATAGGGGTGGATAGAATATTAGGAATGTTTAGAACAGCGGTTAATGTAACCGGTGACTTGACGGCATGCATCGTTTTTGAGAAATGGCAGGGCTCCGAAAACAGTAGTATTCGTGGTCAAAGTGATTAATTTTAGTATTTTTGCAGCCAAATTAAATCAACTTTCTTATGAATAAACTCTTTTTCTGTGGGGTGTTGTTTATACTGATGTCTATTACCCAGTCTTTTGGTCAAAGAATGACTGATGCTATTAGTTTTACACATGAAGATTTGATCTGGGATGTACCAAGAGATCCTATTCTTCAAAAAGCATTTGAAATTCCTGATGGGTATCTGATATTCCGAAAACATGTAATAAGAGGTCCTGGAGGTTATAACTATTTTATTGAAAAACTGGATGAAAACTTAAAGCGAACCAAATTTGTTGATATATCTGCAGATATTGACGAACGCAATTATTTTGTTGAAGAAATTGTAAAGTTTGCAGACAAATATTTTATTGTAACGTCAAAACAACAGCGTGACATTTCTACAGAGGAGTACTATATTCAGGAAGTAGACTGGGAAACAGGAACTGTAAGTAGTAGAGAACTTATTTTCAGGTACAAATACGATAGTAGACGTTCCTATATGCGTTTGGCTGTTAATATCTCACCCAATGATAATTTCATGTTGTTTACTTTTTCGCATAGGGGAAAAGTACAAACGTATACACGCAGACGACGGGATGTAGATACACAAACATTTATTGTCTTCAATTCCAAGATGGAAGAAGTAGAGCGGGAAGAGGATGTGAAAATGCGGATAGGTCAAAATTCATTTAGTATTGATCAAACGCTTATTAGTGATGAGGGAGTTATTTATTTGTTAGGAGTGAAAATTGTTGAAGAACGAAACGATGAGCAATTTACAAGTATCCTGAAATTCGATAAAGGAGATTTGATGGCAAATAGAATCAACTTCTCAGCAGGTATTTTAACTGATCTTTCTTTGAAATTCAATAAAGAAGGAAACCTTTATGGTGGTGGTTATTATTATGAAGATGAAGGAAGAGGTTCAGGATATGGCGTTGTAGTGATGGCAGTTAATCCAGATACAGGTGAACCTATATCTGTTTCTAATCAATTGATTGATAAAGAGATGTTGATTGAAGGGCTATCAGATAGAGAAAAAGCACGTATTGAGAGAAGAGAGTCGTATGGAAAAGAAACAAAGCAAGTACATGATTTGGATGTGCGACAGATCGTGACTCATAAAGATGGAAGTGCATCTCTGATTGGAGAAAACTGGGATATTGTCATTTCATCAACTGTCGATGCAAATGGAAACAGAACAACTACTGTTACGTATATTTATAACGAACTTTTTGTGACGAGAATCAGTTCGGAAGGTGATATTATTTCTACGGTAAAAATGCCGAAAAAGTATTCTGGAAAAGCAGATCTTCAAAAATCTTTCCATGCAATTGATATGGATAATGATTTGGGAGTCATATTTTATGATAATAGACAGAACTTGATTGAGGTAGGGCCAAAGGGAATTCTTCCTTATACAAGAAAATCGAAAAAGACAGCATTGTCTCTGGTACGTATATCCCCTGAAGGAAAGCAAACCCGTGAGGGACTTATTGACTATGTAATGAAACCTTACCGCTCATATCGTCACTATCGATTTAATATCGATATGGAAGCTATAAATGAAGATAAAATGCTTTTTATTACCTATTATGGTAAGAAGAAGTTTGGATATACGCTGGCTACACCGAAATAAATCAGATTATTGGGCCAGTAACGAATAATCGAACTTGCCGCACTTATCGAACATCAGCTCGTCTCTTTTAATGTAAAGTGGTGAGCTGATGTTTTTTGTATACAAAGCTCCTGTTCCAAGTCCTTGCGGTAGCGAATTAGCAAAGGTAGCTGTATATTGCGCAATTGCATTTAATCCGATATTAGACTCCAAGGCACTGGTTGCCCACCATGGGATATTGGATTTTTCAGCGATTTCAACCCACTCTTTCATTCCGGTAAATCCACCGGTAAGAGATGGTTTTATGATGATATATTGGGGTTGTATTGTATCAAGTAGCCACTGCTTTTGTTCGGGAGTATTGACTCCGATTAGTTCTTCATCCAAAGCGATAGGGCAAGGAGTTTCGGAGCAGAGTTGTTTCATTTGAACAGTATTCCCCGATTTGATTGGTTGTTCAATTGAGTGAACCTGTAAATCATGTAGCTGATCCAAAACTTTAAGGGCTTCTTCAAACTGGAAGGCTCCGTTAGCATCAACTCTTATTTCCAATTGATCAGCGGGAAAACGGCTTCGAAGTTGTTGCAGAATTAAAAATTCTGTTTGCCATTCGATAGCTCCTATTTTCATTTTTATACACCGAAAACCTGAACCCAATTTCTCTTCAATTTGCTGAATCATAAACTCCGGTTGCCCCATCCAGATCAGTCCATTGATTGGTATTCCTTTTCCTTTTTCTGTGAAATCACTTGGAAATAGAGAAAGAGCACTTCCGGTATGTAGATGTCTCTCAGCGGTTTCTATTCCGAAACGGATAGAAGGAAAATTAGAAAGTTGTGATGGGTCTAGTGATCGAGATTGCCATTGGTTACAAAAATCAAGAATTTGTAACTCATAATCAGCATCATTTTTATAGTCAGGGGATAATCCTTCAATGACGGAGCATTCTCCCCATGCTTCTTTTCCCTCTTCAAAAAAGCGAAGGAACCATGATTTTTTGCGAGTCATCACGCCTCGAGAAGTTCCCCCGGGACGTTTAAATGGGAATTGAAAAGGAATAACCTGGTAACTTCTCATGGTATACTATTGTTAGATTAAAATCCAGATACTGATGAGTAAGGAAAAGAAAAAAGTGGAAAGTGCTACTTTTTTCAACTCCGGGTCGAGTTCCCGGGGTTGTTGGTTTTTCATTACAGTTCGCAAATGCGGGAGTAATATACCATATACTAGTAATCCGAATAAATAACCGGGTGTTGCAGTCAAATAGGAAAAAAGTAACAGTAAAAGAACCGGGGTAATGATGAGAAAAGCATGGTATTTCTTTGCTGCATTCCCTCCTATTTTTACAACAAGTGTATTCTTTCCACTTGCCTGATCATTTTCAATATCACGCATATTGTTCAAATTGAGTACAGCAGTACTTAGCAAACCAATTGCACTGGCTGGAAGCAATATCAGATTGTCCCATTGTTTTGTCAGTAATACAAATATTCCCCCAACGCTAAGTAAACCGAAGAATAAAAACACAAAAAGATCTCCAAGACCGAGATAGCCATAGGCTTTTTTACCCACTGTGTAAGTGATTGCTGCAAGTACGCAGAGAAGAGCGAGTACGATAAAAACCCAGAAGAGGGAAGAAGGCATACCTCTGGTTCCCAGCCAAGCCAAAGGAAGTCCGGCAGCAAGAGACAGTAAACTAAACAGAATTACCGCTTTTTTCATTGCTTTTACCGAGATAGCTCCCGACTGAACGGCTCGTTGCGGTCCGATTCTGTTCTCATTGTCGGTACCTTTCATACCATCTCCCAAATCATTTGCGAGGTTAGAAAGTATCTGCAGGAAAATGACCGTAGAAAGAGCCAATATAAACACTAAACTGTCAAATTTGCCTGTTTCATAGGCAAGCATTGATCCTAATAAGATTCCGGAAACGGATAACGGAAGTGTCCGAAGTCGAAAAGCTGTTACCCAGTTTTTGATAGATGATTTCCCCATACACAACAAAAATAGCTGTAATGTTTGAATTATTTATTGGAAAAGCACGAGATTCGGAAGAAGTCAGAATGTTTTCAGTTCTTCTATGAGGTCAGCAACCGGAAGCCCAACAACATTCAGGTAAGAACCTTCAATACGTAGTACGCCAATCGTACCGATCCATTCTTGAATACCGTAAGCACCTGCCTTATCAAGAGGGGAGTAATTGTCAATATAATATCTGATTTCGTCGTTACTCAATTCTCTGAAGGTAACAGCTGTAATACGTTGAAAAGAATGTTGTTTTTCTACAGAAGAAAAGGTTACCCCTGAAATCACTCTGTGTGTGTTACCGGAGAGCTTTTTTAACATTCGAAAGGCATCCTCTGAATCGGATGGTTTCCCCAGAATTTCGCCGTGTAATTCAACAATTGTATCGGAAGTAACCAGAACGTCTCCCCCGGAAAGAGTAGGTATTAGAGGAATAGCCTTTTTCTGTGCGAGAAATACGGGTATTTCTTCAGGGGAAAGGGATTCCGGATAAGTTTCATCCACATCCTGCGTACGTATTTCTACCGGAAGTCCAATTGAACTGATTAACTCTTGTCTACGTGGTGATTTGGAACCTAATATAAGGCGCTGTATTGTCATTAGAAATTGTTGTGTTATTTGTTCCATCCTTTCCAATCATCCTTATCTCCTTTAAAGATGTCGCGAATCATGCCTATTCCCAGAAGTCCGGCAATAGATAAACCGATAATTCCCATAATCGAGATATCGTTATACAACGGATGAATAGAGTTGATAATAAATAAGGCGGATCCGATTATCAGTGCAGCAATAATAATGGATGAGATTAATTGTTTTGCTATCCTGTGGAAAGTATGTACCATTGGATCGATCCCTTTATGTGTGAGATCGGCTTTAATTTGTCCTGAGTTTATTCTCCGGATTGCATTTTTAAGATCTCTGGGGAAGTCTTCCAGATAATTGGCAAATTCAACAAAAGAATGCAACGCTTTCTTTGTTAGTTTGAAAGGGTCATACTTTTTGCGAATCACTCTTACCATAAAGGGTTTAGCAAGTTCCACAAGGTCCAGTTCAGGATCAAGATGCTCTATAACTCCTTCAATAGTTACCATTGAACGAGCCAACAGAAAGAAGTGACCGGGTACTTTTAAACCATGATCGATAACAATATCCCGGATTTCGAGTAATACCGTACTCATTTCATTCTGGTGAAGGTTGCGTATGGCGTAGCTCTGGAGGAATTCGTGAACGGAAATTTCCAAAGCATGCATGTCACTGATTGGTGCATTACCGGATAAATCCTGCAAAATTCGAATAATGGCTCTTACTTCATGATCTTCAATTGCGATGAATAACTTTCCAAGTAATTCAATATCCCGGGGTAGAATACTACCCATCATACCATAATCCAGAAAACAAATATTACCGGAAGGAGCTACAAGAAGGTTTCCGGGGTGTGGGTCAGCATGGAAAAAACCGTATTCGAATACTTGCTTGAAATACGAAATGGCCAGTTTTCGAGCTATTCGTTTTGTATCATGCCCGGATTCTCGTAAGCGCGAAACGTCTGATATTTTAATGCCGGAAACAAATTCCATTGCTAAAACTTTACCGGTAGTAAATTCTCGGAAAACTTTTGGCGATCGGGTAATTCCGCCATCTTCGGGGTCGTTTAAGATATTGGCGTGGAACCTTTGAATGTTAATGGACTCTCTGATAAAGTCCAGCTCTTTTCGAATACTATTTTCAAAATTTCGTACTAATCCAACGGGATCAAAATGTTTGACAGAAGGAACTCTACGTACAATAATATCAGCAATTTTATACATCACTTTGATATCTTCTTCTATCATTTCACTGATGCCCGGGCGTTGAATTTTCAATGCAGCCCGTTCACCGGTTTTCAGAGTTACTTTATGGACCTGTGCCATCGAAGCACTGGCGAAAGATTCCGGCTCAAACCAGGCAAACAAATCCTCGACAGGAGCGTTCAACTCACTTTCCACAACCTGTCTTGCGATCTTACCGGGAAGGGGAGGAACATTGTCCTGAAGTTCTTCCAGTTGCGTAATGAGTTCAGCGGGAAGCATATCCGGACGATTACTAAGGATTTGTCCGAACTTGATGAAAGTTGGTCCCAATTCTTCACATAACAAACGCATGCGCTCGTACTTCGAGTACTTTTTTGCGCTTTTAAGAACTCTTTTTGGCAGTAATTTTCTAATAAAACCAAAACGTTTTTCATCTTCTAGGTAAGAGACAAGATCCTCAAAACCGTACTTAACAAAAACACGTAAAATTTGATTGTAACGGCGGATTGCTTTAAAGCGCCTGATAATAGAACCGAATAACCACATGTTTATTCACTGATTTTTTTCTCGAGGTGATTAATGCGGGCTTCGGCGAGTGCGAGTTGCTTATTCAGGTCTTCAATCCTTAAATTCAATTCATTGATCTGTTCAACGTGCGCAATATTCATTTTTTGATAAAGTCCGGCAACTGTTTCTTCAATTTTCTGATTCATTTCTTCTCGGGCTTCATGCGCTTTCTTAAGAAGTTTATCGATAAAAGCCAGTTCGTTACCTTCTTCATCAAGAATAGGGTCAGCTACAAACTCGTTTACTTTATCCTTCCCTTTTTCCAGAAAACTTTTAAGCTTTGACATCATTTGTTCATCCTGTGACAAAACATACAGGTTGGTAGAAAGAGTCATGAGTTCCAAAAATGTCTTTGCCTTCATACTTTATCAGTTTATCTCTCAAAAATAAGGATTAATGAAGAGAAAAAACTGTTATTTGTCATGAAAATGAAAAAGAAACGGGTAGTTTTGTTCTCCATTGTGACTGAAAGTGTAAATTTGAGAAAAAATTTAGCCATGAATTTGAATGACTCCGTAGCAACTATTATGACTTCTGATGTAGTAACTATTGCTTCCGATCAGAAGTTGTTAGATCTAAAGCGAATTTATGAAAACCAACGATTCCATCATCATGTTCCGGTTGTTGACGGTCACAAAGTTTCGGGGATAGTTAGTCTGATCGATTTTATGCGGGTTGTGAGTAGTGCAAGTCTGGACGATGACGAAAAAGTGTATCATGATACTACTGTAGCGAAGGTTATGAGTCCACGAGTAGTAAGTTTGCCCAAAACAGCAACTATTGCAGAGGCTGCCGGAGTTTTGGGAAGAGGAGAAGTAAGATCTGTTCTTATTCTGGATGGTGAAGAGTTGGCAGGGATTATCACGACCGCTGATATTATCCGTAATTTAGTTAAGTAATTACTCGGTAGTCATACTGCTGAAAATCGAATAGAGATTCCTGATGTTGTCCGCAAAAGTTTTTCTAATTTTGCGCCGCTTATGAAGGATAAAATAGAGTTTGTACTTTTCGGTCTTGATTTATTGGAACCTATGGCTTTTGTCACAAATATGCTGGTGATGTTAAGCTGTTTGTATGGTTATTACAGAACAAAGAATGTTATTTCTGCTTTTGGGTACTATTGGCGTTTATTCTTTATCAGTTTTGCCTTAGCTTCTTTTTTCGGAGGATTATCTCATGTGTTTTGGAATTATTGGTGGTTCTATGGAAAAATTCTCCCCTGGTTTTTTGGAGTTGTTTCTACTTCTTTTGCTGCCCTGGCTATGTTGGAAGCCCGAAAAATTTCTCCGAAAGCTAAGTCGAGATGGCAATTGATTATTTTTTTGAAGGCTCTTCTTGTTCTGATATTGGCTTATAGTCAATGGTCGTTCTTATTTGTCGCTATAGATACGATTCTAACGCTTCTTGGTTTTGCCGGAATTTACGGAGTTACGGTAGTAAAACAAGGATATCCTTCGGTAAGATATGTAGTGTATGGTGTGCTGGTTCTTTTACCCTCCGCGTTTATTTTTCTTTTAAAATATGACCTTCATCGCTGGATGAACAGAGAAGATCTTAGCCATATATTAATGGTTATTGCTATACAACTTTTCGCTCTTTCTGTACTGAGACATAAAGAATCGGTTACAAGAACATCACTTGGGTAATTATTCCAAAGGATTGAATGTTATAGAGTAATCAGCATTTCGTTCAATACAAGGAAAGAAGCAAGCGCAAGCTGTGAGTAATTCTGAGAAGCGTTTCCGAATCTTCCTGCTTTGGTCTGCCACATTTGAGTAATAAGCTCCTGACCGCCTTGTGTAGGTTGGATAGCATTAACTACCTGAGAGACATTCCCAGATCCTGCGTGGTAGATATGAAGCACAAAAAGACGGAACCAAAGATCATTTTCATTGTAGGATAAATTATGTCCGTTCAGGATGCGTTTGGCTTCGGGAATACAAACGTTTTTAATCAGTTTTCCTGCTGCCCAGGCTGATTTTTCAAAATCTTTTCGTTCATCAACAGCTCCATTTACGGTTAAACCCTGCTTGATAGCTACAGCTTTCATTAACTGAAAAGGGCCATACGCTCCTACATTCGATTTTGCCAGTTTTCCGGGACTTTCGATCATAAGTATTGCTTGTGCATACCACGGATCCACACCATTCTGATTAAATACTTCTATTCCTTTCGAAATACTCGGGATAACCGCATTAAAATGGTAAAAATCATTTTTCCCCGTAGTCATAAATACTTTTTCTTCGGCAGCCATACCGCGTTCAGCACGAACGGAATCCCGATAGGTATCTTTTTCATCTTCACTTTTTTTATCCCAGTCTGCCAGACTCATAACGGCAATAATCTCTCGCGTTGCTCCGATATTAATGACACAGGAATCCGGCGAAAGACGCATAATTTTTTGCCAGAACTTAGGTTGGGCCAGTTCGTTCCACTTCTCGGACTGAATACGACCGGGATTCACGAAACAAAACTCAGAAGTATCTGAAACCGAGCAAATAGATAAAAGTTCATCTTCCCAATGATAGTTGTCCATATCCTGAGAGATGGAGAGGAAAGGGAAAAAAGTAACTATTGCCAGAAAGTATTTAATCATGATTCTTCGTTTGTTTGAACTAAAATAAGAACAAAAATCATTCCGGTTACAAGAAATCTGACAAATTCTCCGTTGAACTGTGTTAAAAAATCAATAGACTATATGACGTGGAATTTCTTCTGGGAGTCGTGTCAGTAATTCATAATTCAACTGATTACTAAGCTCTCCGAAAGAAGCAACCGATATTGCTAAATCTCCCTGATTCCCGATAAGAACGACTTCATCTCCTTTTTCAATTTCGGGAGCATTTGTGATATCTACAATTAACATATTCATATTAACAAGACCCGTAACGTCCAGTCGTTTGCCCCGGATAAGGACTTTTCCCTGATTGCTTAACGATCGGCTGAATCCATGCGAATACCCAACTGGGATAGTTGCTATTTTCATATTTTTTTCAGCCAGTACACTTGTTCCGTAACTGATAAACTCTCCTTCACGCACATCTTTAACTCCCATCACCCTGCTTTTCCATGATATTACCGGATGGAGTGGGTTTTCGTGGCTTTGAACCTTTGTGAAGTGTTTCATTTGTGTCTCACGGTTTGGCCAGAAACCATATTGCATGATACCAACACGAACCATATTGTTAATGGTTGACGGGTAATTAATAATGGCAGCAGAGCAGGCGAGGTGCTGATAGTCAAAATTCAGGTTTCGACCGAGAAGAAATTTCCTGAATTTGGAAAAGCTTATGATTTGTTGCTTAATCCGGAAGTAGTTGGCAATACTTTCCGCTCCTGCAAAGTGTGTGCAAAGACCTCTGAGTACAAGGTGATCTCTATTTTCTTCAATGATAGAAACAGCTTGTAAGAGATCGGAGGAGGAGAAACCTGTCCGGTTCATTCCTGTTTCCAGCTCGATATGTATGAATGCCTTTTTCCTGAGTTTTTTGGCACATCGGATGGCATGCAGCAATCGGTCTGTATCGTAAACAAAGAATTCCACCTGTTTATGGATTGCCCATTCCAGTTCTTCGTCCGAATCAGCAACTCCCATAATCATAATGGTGCTAGTTCCGTTACTTACTTTTGATAACCGATAAGCTTCGTAGGCGCTAAATACCGAAAAGTGATTGATTCCGCACGTTTCAGCTAAAGGAGCAAATGTTTCAATTCCATGACCATATGCATTTCCCTTTATTACAGATGATAATTGACAACCGGATCCGATTTGTTCCCGGATAAAGGAGATGTTTTTTCTGTAATTTTCAGCATGTAATTCGATATGCGAAGTTTGTTTCATTCGTTCGTCACTTTTTGGATTAATGAGGTGAACATTTGTACACCTGTTTGAATAATTGTGTCGGGAAAGTCGTAGTCGGGATGGTGTAGAGGGGGAGTGTCTTCACCAGCTCCTAATCCGAACATGGCTCCTTTGAATTTCTGAGTAAACAGACCAAAATCCTCTCCCCAGGAAAACGGAGCTGGTTTATTGATGTAATTGAATTTATGATCACTTGCCGCATTTTTTATCAGTTCAACGCAGGTGCTGTCGTTTTCATTGGCAGCAAATTCTTCCAGAAACGAGAAAGTAGCGTGCATTCCTGTATTTTTTAGATATTGCTCGGTGATTCGTTTGATTTTTTCGGTGATTTTGTTTGTTTTTTTATTGGAATAGGTACGAATGGTAAAGTGTGTTTCTCCTTCTCCGGCACTGGTTCCGTAAGCTTGCGAACCGATCCGTGTATAAATAGGTGTTACAATACAAAAGTCGCTTTCTTCGGATGCGGTGCTTGAATTTAATTGAAGTACGCGCTCTATAATTCCGGCTATACTATGTGTCGGATTTTTTCCTTTCTCTGGTTCTGCGGCATGTGATGTTTCCCCCTGTACCCGAATAATCATACTGATTACGGAAGGCGTAAAAGTATCATTTTTACAAACGATTGTATGCTTTTCAAATCCGGGAACATTGTGTAATGCAAAACAATAATCAGGGAGTTGCTCCTGAAATAATGGATGTTCAATCACACTTCGTGCCCCTTTGCCTGTTTCTTCGGCAGATTGAAAGAGTAGTGTGACAATCCCGGTCTGGATTGAATGTTCCGAAAGCCATTTCCCGACTCCGCAAACAATAGCCATGTGTCCGTCGTGGCCACACAAATGAGCCACATTTTCAAAAACGGAGCTGTATGGTTTGTTTTCTGTTTCCTTTATGGGGAGAGCATCCAGTTCGCAACGAACCAAACAATGCTTCCCTTCTTTTTTTCCAAAGAACCTGAAAGCAACTCCTGCTGAGTTTAGATCAATTGTTTTGCAACCTGAAAATTGTTCGAAAAATGCAATAATTCGCGCTTTTGTATTTTTTTCTTCACCTGAAATTTCGGGATGTTTATGAATCAGATGTCGCAATTGCATGAGTTCATCCATGATCAGGATCTTTTCAAACGCATTTCAAGATAAGGATTGGTGAAACCAAATTTTTCATACAGGAATTTTGCCGGATTGTCTTTCTCTACGTGAAGTGCAATATCTCCTTTACAGTGATCGGTTACTAATTGCATAAGAGCTTTTCCGGTACCTTTTCCTCTCTGATTCTGGTGAACAGCAATGTAGACTAAAATGTTTTCAGGGATATAGCCATGCATCCCGGTATGGTTAACAATAACTGCTCCCACAATGGAATTGTCTTCCTCTGCCAGATAGATAGCTCCTCCGCGTCCCGGTGTAAAGACATAGTCTATGCATTTTTGAATGTCTTCTTTTTCATCACCGTATTGATCCAAATGTGTATAAAGGAAATCTACAATCTTTTCATCGTTGAAAGTAGCGTTTTTTCCTGTTTCCGGTGTAATTACATGTGTTTTCATTTACTAGCTATTAAATTTGTTTTTTTACTATAAATACTATGAATGGTAGCGTAAGTAAGCAATGAAATAGTGAGCCCGATAACGTTAATATCCAGTTCGTAAGGTAATTTTACGTTAGCAAGGTGAAGGATAACGGTAGACCCACCACCCGCAAGCATAGCTGAGAGGGCGGCTGCAGAAAAATGTTTCTTGAGGAAAAGTATGCCTAATACCGGAATAAATAACCCCGATACCATAAAAGAGTAGGAGAGAAGCATGAGTTCCAGTACACTTGTCATCTGCACGGCAATGAATACTGCAAGAAAGCCTAATACAAGTGTTGACCACTGTGAAATCTTTAGAATTGCATCGTCAGAGAGTTTTACAAATTTCCCGAGTAAGTCTGTAACAAAATTACCACTAGCAGCCATAAGACAGCTGTCAGCTGTTGACATGATTGCTGAAAAATAGGCAGCCATAAGTAATCCCAGAAGTCCTACAGGTAATACTGTTGCGAGAAGAACAGGAAGTCCCAGTTCAGGATCAGCTCCATCCATTCCGGGCAGGAGTTGTTGTTCAAAAGCAGCCCGGGCGATTAAACCTAATGAAACTCCGAGCAGTGCCATGATCGGCCATTCAAATAATCCGGCGATAAACCATGCCTTTTTCGCGTCTTTTTCATTTCGACAGGCAAAAATACGCTGGTACAGGGTCATTCCGATAAACCAGATAGGAATAATAATAATACTCCAGTTAACGATCTGACTCCAGGATATATTGTCGAAATTCAAGAATTCCGGCGGAATAGAAGCTTTTATGGCATCGTAACCACCCACAGCATAATAGGCAACCGGTAATCCGATAAAAAGTAATCCGGCCATTAGAATAATCCACTGTATTGTATCGGTAAAAATTACGGCTTTCAGTCCACCTATCGCTGTATACACTACAGTAAAGATTCCCATCGAAACCAGTAGTGTTGTAAAATCAATTTCAGGAAATGTAGCAGAAGCCAGTTTAGCACCGGCCAGTATTTGAGAACTGGTAAAACCTAAATAACCGATAAATGAAATTAGGGCAGCCACAAGAGCTGTTCGGGCACCGTAATAATGATTAAAGATCTGCGGAAAGGTGAGTAAGTTGATCTGTTTGGTAAGTTTACTCACTTTGGGGATCAGTAAAACAGCACTTACCCAGGCTCCGATAAGTCCTGTAAAAAGCATCCAGGAACCGGAAATTCCCATTGTAAAACCCAGGCCTCCTAACCCGATGGAGAACCCTCCTCCAACATCTGTTGCTACGACCGATAGTCCCACGTGCCAACTGCTCATTTGACGACCACCAACAAAATAATCATCTACACCTTTGTTTTTACGGTAAAAGAAAAAACCGATAAATAACATGATGAGCGCATAGATGATGAAAATAATCAGGTCTATTGCGTTCATAGTAGTACTGGATTTATATGTTTTGAATAATTGTTTGTATAAGAATTTAATAAGTAATGTTTCAACAACATAAGTTTATAGATGTTATTTTGATAATTTGTTTGTGCAGAAACAAAATTAGTAAAAAACACGGGGATGACAAAATAGGGGGAGGAGGTAGTGGAGTCGATACTATAATTATATAGTAGTTTTGATTTTTTTTACATATTTTGATGTTCGCCTTGTTTTTTAGGGGGTACTTCCTTTAAATTGTTGCTTTTTTATGGTTTGAATATGTTTTTAATGGGGGTATGTTGAAAAAAAGTGTATTTTTTGACTTGACTCGTGTTTAAACTGTTGTATTTTTGTCTGGTAAATACAAAAAATATGTCATCATTTAGAAAAGCGGCTTTAAACGATGTACTCCATCGAGTTCCCAAGCCATTTAATTTCGAAGGGAAAATTTCCGAGTTGTTTGGTCAGAATGTTTTTCACGCGGAGGTAATGCGTGAGTTCCTTACGGAGGAAGCATATGATTCTGTTATGGCGGCTGTTAATAATGGTGCCAGCATTGACCGAAAGATCGCAGATCAGGTTGCTTCTGCCATGAAGGATTGGGCTATTTCCAAGGGAGCTACGCATTATACTCACTGGTTTCAACCATTGACAGGTGCTACAGCAGAGAAGCATGATGCTTTTTTCCACCCGCTTTCGGCAGGTAGAGCGATTGAGCGTTTTTCAGGTGATTTGTTGGTTCAGCAGGAACCGGATGCTTCGTCCTTTCCAAATGGAGGGATTCGCAATACTTTCGAAGCACGAGGGTATACAGCATGGGATCCGTCGTCACCTGCATTTATTATTGGTAAGACACTTTGTATTCCGACAATTTTTATTTCGTATACAGGTGAAGCACTGGATTATAAGACACCGATGATAAAAGCGCTTGCGGCTATTGAAGATGCCGCATTGCAAGTATGTCAGTATTTTGATAAAAACGTTTCGAAAGTAAATACAACGTTAGGTTGGGAGCAGGAGTATTTTCTTGTTGACAAAGCACTATTCAATGCGCGCCCTGATATTATGATGACAGGAAGAGCGTTGTTTGGACACGCTCCTGCAAAAGGACAGCAATTGGATGATCATTACTTCGGTTCAATTCCGGATCGTGTTACTGCGTTTATGCGCGATTTTGAAATTGAAGCGATTAAGCTTGGAATTCCGGTGACAACACGACACAACGAAGTGGCTCCTAATCAGTTTGAGTGTGCTCCGATGTTTGAAGAGGCAAACCTGGCAAATGATCACAATTTGTTATTGATGGATTTGCTGGAAAAGATAGCACGTCGTCACGACTTCAGAGTATTATTGCACGAAAAGCCTTTTAAAGGACTTAATGGTTCGGGAAAACATAACAACTGGTCACTTTCAACAAATACAGGAGTAAACCTGTTACGTCCGGGTAAAAACCCGAAAAGCAATATGCAGTTTCTGACATTCCTTGTCAATACAATTGCAGCAATTAATGAAAATGCAGATTTGTTACGGGCTGCTATTGCTTCGGCATCAAATGATTACCGATTAGGAGCAAATGAGGCGCCTCCGGCTATTATTTCTGTGTTCCTAGGATCGCATCTTTCCAAAGTTTTAGATGATCTTGAAAAGAGTATCAAGGCTGGGAAAATGACACCGGAAGATAAGACAGAGTTAAAACTGAATATCGGAAAAATTCCTCAGATTTTACTGGATAATACAGATCGTAACAGAACTTCTCCTTTTGCTTTTACAGGAAACAAATTTGAATTCAGAGCGGTAGGTTCTTCTGCGAACTGTGCTTCGGCAATGATCGCTTTGAATGCTATAGTTGCCAAGCAATTGCGGGAGTTCAAAATGAATGTGGACGGTCGTATTAAGAAAGGGGAGAATAAGGACGAAGCCATTCTTAAAGAATTACAGCGTTTGATCAAAGCTTCGAAAAAGATTCGTTTTGAAGGGAACGGATACGGAGATGAATGGGTGAAAGAAGCAGAAAAAAGAGGACTTTCAAATCTTAAAGATACACCAAGAGCAATAAAAGTATTAACGGACAAAAAGACACTTTCATTGTTTAGTGAATTGGAAATCTTAACACCTGTTGAACTACATGCCCGTCAGGAAATAGAATACGAAGCGTATGTGATGAAGGTGCAGATTGAAGGTCGTGTAATGGGGGATTTGGCTCAGAATCATTTGATTCCTGCTGTTATTGAGTATCAGAACCGACTCATCAATAATGTTAAAGGAATGATTGAGGTAATGGGGGATAAAGAGGGGCGCGAGTTGTGTGTCACGCAAATTAGTCTTATTAAAGACATTTCCCATCACTTGAATAAGTTGAAAGAATTGGTAGATGCCATGCTTCAGGAGCGTAAGAATGCGAACAAGATTGAAGATATGGAGAAACGGGCAGAGGCGTATTGTGATAAAGTAAGAATCTATTTTGATGAGATTCGTTATCACGCAGATAAGTTAGAATTGCTTGTGGATGATGAAATCTGGCCACTTCCAAAAATGAGAGAAGTTTTATTTACGAGATAGATAAAATAAGCGGAAAAAAATCCCGGGAGTTTTCTCCCGGGATTTTTTTTCTTGAAAGTTTTTCTTTCATTATATCTGCTCCATGATCTGTCAATACTTTTATTTTAAAATATCTACATTGGCTACTCACGGATCTGGTTTCAATATCCTCATGGCATAGATTCTACCATTACTGCAATATTCAGTTATTTTTTATATTCCTTAACTACTTGATTTATTTTTCCAAAAATTGACTTTCCGTTTTTGCTTTTCATTTCCACTTCAATTCTGTCTCCATATTTCATAAATGGAGTAGAAGCTTTTCCGTTTTTTATTATTTCCAAGCATCTGACTTCTGCTAAACAGCTTGAACCATTTGGACTTCCCTGATTAGCAACAGTTCCTGAACCAATTACAGTTCCAGCCATTAACGAACGTGTTTTTGCAGCATGAGCAATTAATTGTCCAAAGTCAAATGTCATATCAACACCAGCATTTGGTGAACCAATTAGACTTCCATTCAAGGTAGAGTATAATGGCAAATGAAGTTTTCCATCTTTCCAGTCATCGTTAAGTTCATCAGGAGTAACAACTACTGGCGCAAATGTTGTCCAAGGTTTTGATTGATAAAAACCAAATTGTTTGGAAAGTTCGCCGGGGATAAGGTTTCTTAGTGATACATCATTGATTATCGTTATTAATTTAATGTGTTTTAGGGCTTCTTTTGAACTTACTCCTGCAGGAACGTCATCTGTAATAACAGCAACTTCAGATTCAAAATCAATTCCCCAATCTTCATTTTCAATTTCAATGTCATCGTTTGCTCCAATAAATGCATCGGAAGCTCCCATATACATTAATGGATCTGTCCAAAAGGATTCAGGTAGTTCTGCATTTCTTGCTTTTCTAACAAGTTCGACGTGAGTAACGTAGGCACTTCCATCAGCCCAGTGATACGCTCTTGGGATTGGAGCCATCACTTTTACTGTAGAGAAATCAAAAGCGGATTTTAGTTTTCCGGCATTTAATTGCTCATAAACTTCTTGCAATTTATTTTGTGTTTCTGACCAATTATCAATTGCAGATTGCATGGTTTCTGCTATTTCCGGCACTTTAACTGCCTTGGTTAATTCTTTATTTACAACCACTAACTGTCCATCTCTAGTTTGGTTATCAATTGATGCTAATTTCATTTGTTTTCTGTTTCGTTTTTTAATTATTACGTTTGGCAGATTTTAGGTAGGCTTGATTTTCAATGTAAATGTTCATTCGGAAGGACAAGTATTTGATTAACCACATGACTTTCCGTACTTTCATTTTTAAGTCATTGTATATTTTGTCCAACAACAAAACTTTTAGCTAAAAACAGTAATAAGATTGTCAAAATAGTCCCATATTATTCGTCATTTTTTGCTTGTTCTCAACGCCAGGCTATGGTTGTTAGCGACTCGTTTTTATCAATCCAACATTTGTTCCACTTCTTTATCGTAATGAATAAATGTTGTATCCAGTTTATACTCATATTTTCTTTTGTCAAATTTAAAAGTTGTTATTTGAATTTTAGATGGATGGTATGGTTCAAGTTCTTCAGATGATTGGATAGTCCATAGTCCGTTTTCTTCTACTTTAAATTCAGCATTTTTCAAGTAACCCATAAAAACTAATTTGTAAAAATTGTCGTGTTGGTTTAAAAATAAGCCATACATACAGCCTCCAGTTCCGCAAGCACCTAAATTAACTAATATGTCTTCTTTTCCATCAGCATTAAAATCACCATTTTTATATGATTCAGTTTTCGCAGAACTATCCGGAAATTCAAAATCAGAATCTTTAGGTGGAATAATTCTGACAAAATTTTTACTACTTTTTTCATTAAGTATAAACAAACTGTCGTTGTTGTTTATTAACTCATTGGTTTGTGAAGAACTTGATTTTTTCGTAATACCTTTTTCTTGTTCGGCTTGACAAGAAATTAGAACTAATAATATACATCCTATCGTATTTTTCATTCTTTTTGAATTGTCTTTTCCAAATGGTTGATAACTATGCGGCTAACCGTAGTTTAGCAACCAGGACGAAGATTAGTCCAATAATTACAAATGGGATTCCAAACAAAGCAAATATTCCAGCTTGAGAAGCTATAATTACCCAGAAAATGGCAAATCCACACCATAAAATGCTACATGGAATTAAAAATATGTCCGCTTGTCTATATACAACTCCACTTTTCGGTTTCCCAGTCCACAATATATTTTCACCATTTTCCAGATGTGGTCTTAATTCCGATTGTAAACTTTGTGTCATATTGTTCAAATGTGTGTATAACGGTCTATTATAACCGTCAGTTATGGGGTTAAAGTTACTATTTTGCGGTTATACCATGTTGCAGGAAGGCTTTTCATTCCGTAATCTTTATTTGTCTGTTCAGTTCCAATATCTTTTTAATAAAAGATTCATTTGTTTTTGGACTTATATAGATTTCATTGTATTTATCATATTTCACAATCAGCCCTTTTCTAGCAGTTGCTGGCCTAAATCCGACCCAAAGTGTTTTTCCCTTTATAATTTCAGTTATTCGGTCAACGCTTATTTTTCCGTTGAATGGTCCGCTTCTGTATACCAGTCCGTCTTTTTTGGTCAATTCATAGTTAGTTCCGAAATACAGCCAAAAGAGAAGTCCAACGACTGCAGCGATAATTAGTAAAGTCCAATATTCATCTTTTTCCATTTCTCCGTTTAGAATTCCAACGATTGTAATTCCAATCAGGAATGCATTGGTTCCGAGAATTAGTATACTGAATAATGTATCTTTTTTACTATCGAATTTCATTTTTTTAGCTTGTTTACAACAGTTTTTATATGGTTAGGGATTAAAAATAGAATAATTTTCGGATTTGGAGGACTTTATAAATATGCACAAACCCCGTATTACGTATATAGCCATTGTTGGCATTTCGTTTTTAGGTTGTTTTTAAATTCCAAAAACTTATTTTCCGTCTAGTTGTGAACCCTAATTTTTCATAAAGTTTAATCGCTCCAATATTCGATTCAGCTACGTGTAAGTATGGAATTTTATTTTCGTCAATTATTAGGTTACTCGTTTGCCTTATTAACTGTTTTGCATAACCTTTTCCTGTATGTTCCGGATGAGTAACAACAGCACTTATCTCTGTAAATTCATTCATTTTCATTCTTTCTCCTGTTACGGCAATTAGTTTTTCTTTCTTATATATTCCGAAATACTTTCCTAAATCAGATGTTTTATTGTTAAAATAACCTGGTTGAATCGTATTAACTAAATCAAACAAATCCGTTTTTTGATCTTCGGTTTGTAATTCTATAATCTGCTCATTTATCTCAATATTGATAGGTTTATCAAGAATCATTTGATTACAAACTAAGTTTTTATGTAATGTTAATTTACTATCAAATAGTGGCTTTTCTCCAACTACATAAAAATTATTAATCAGGTCCGAATATTCGCTTATACCTTTTACTAGATTATCGGGTTTTATAAAACCTCCAAAAGGGCAATAGGACGGTTTATAAAATTTAATTCCATTATATTCCAGAGAAAGGCTTTCATGGGTTTCATTTAAAGAGTTCCAAACAGGATTGTCTAATTTTCTTTCTTCTAGTTCCATTTTTTTTCAGATGAATGCCAACGAATCGGTTACGCGCAGTACGGGAATTCAAAGAACTCTATTTTCCACTTATCGAAAAAATAGTTCTGTGTAATTGCTTCGATAAATGCACCTTCACACGCATTGCCTATAGGCAGATATTTTATTGAAAATTCAGGTATAAAAATAAAATGATTGAAGCAGACTGAAATGTCTTCTTATCAACAGGTGAAATAGTCATTCCTGTTTTTTCAGTTCCTTTTAGAAGCTCTCCGCTATCTGTCCATTTTATGTATGTTCCTGAACCATTATCCATTGTTCCATTTTGGTCAATTTTAATTAGGCTTTGTCCATCTTTATCTTGAAGGATGTTGTCTTCTGTGATTTTTGCTAACAATTGGCCTTCTTTGTCATTTAATGTTCCGTCTTTATTAATTTCCCCAATTTCTTCTCCACTAATTTTAATCTTTCCTGTTTCACTTACAGTAATTCCTGTAGTTCCATTTTCATCCTTAATTTCAAATTGGGAAAATTGAAGTCTATCAGTTTTCGTTCCACAAGAAATCATAATTACTGATACAAATAAGAAGTAAAATAATTTTTTCATTTTTCATTTTTTTGTTTTCTTACTCTTTAGGATTTTCAGTTACTCCCCAGTTTTAATAGTTTGCTGGTCTCTATTTGCCTATAACGGTCGTGAACTACGCACTGTGCGGATTGCTACCAAAATTATTTTCTAAAATAAGGATTAATTCTTCAATTTTAGTTCTTCCTCACAAGCAACTAAACCCGCATGATGTGTGAGGTGCTGTTATGTATATTATTTAAACCAGGTTTCATTTTTGTCAATGTGTTTGCTACCATACGATTCAAGAAAGTACCATTTCCCATTCTTTTTTTCAACAAAAACAAACTCCCGCCATGGATCAGTTCTTGTTTCATAAGAAAATAAATAACAAGCCCTATCTTCTGATGAATTAAAGACTGGTCTGAAAACACGTATCCCTTTCAATAGCATTGATTGGTGCCATAATGAGTCGTGATTTAGCGGAAGAACAGTAGTAAATGAATAGTTTGAACTGCTTAGTTTATTTATGTCTATAGGAATGTCCTCATTAGAAATTGAGTTGATATGCATTTTAATTAGCTCTATGAATTCAAGGTCAATCGGTTTTGAAAGTCCTCGGTATTCGTGATTGGTCTGAAAAACTTCTACTAAGTCTTCATATTCAATTGACCAGGTACTGCTATCCCGTAAATCAAATGTATCAACCCAACCATCACCAAAATTGAAATGCATATAAGTAGGTGAATACTTATACGTAAAAAGCGTATCCGAAAGTTGGATAATTATTTTAGTATTCTTTAGAACTTCAGCTATCGAATCAGCGAGTAGATCTAGTTCGGCTTTTATTTGATTAGAATCAGGGGAGATAGAGGTTGTTGAGAGTAACGACTCATAAACCTTTCCACCTTTTAAATAGCTCACTAAAGAGGTCGGATTCGCATCTAACACTTGTGGAAGAGTTTCCTTTATCACCGTAAACTCAAGTTCATTATTTATTTCTTGTTCCACACTTTGTAGCGAGATTAATAAACAAAATAGTGTCATCCAGTTCTTCATAGTGTTACAAACTTTTATTTCTTTTTTAACTCATACAGTTTTATTTCCCACTTTTGTATTGCTAGATAAAAATTATTTTCGACTAATTTACTCCAGGAGACAATCCTTCCAGTGTCAATATCATATTGATAAACAGACAAAGCGAATTTCAATAATTCCGCATTAAGTCTTTGTTCAGAAACTTCTTTACTGATAATATCAATTATTTCTTCATTTAATAATAGTTCAGGTTTAGTTTGTAAAATATGTACAAATGTCCTCCTAGTTCCACTTTCGATAGATTGATTTAATTTTTTATTCTTTTTCACATTTGAGAACTTAGGGTATCCTTGAATTTTAATTAGATCAATTATTTGGTTGAAGTTTTTAATAAACAAAGTGTCTCTAATTTTTTTGCCTATGTGGGTCTGATCAGATTTATTAATTTCAAGAAACATTTCTGCGATTTCCTCTCTACTTATGGTGTCAGTTTGGCAAAATGAAAGAAAACTTAATACAATGAAAAATATGGGTAGAATGTATTTCATCTTTTATTGTTTATAACGGTTGGTAGATGTTGTCGGGGCGGATTTCGGAGAGCGTTCCTGTCCGAAGGACACGGAACTGCGAAATGAGAATCCGCAGTTAGCGAATCACCGACCTCGCCCTGCAATATGTACTTTGTTAGCGGCTGGTGTTTTTGTCAGCATACTGTTTCTTCATTATCGTCTTCGTTATTTTCTAATTTTTCTTTCGCACAAGCTGAAACTTCATCATCTGACAACTCTCTGTCAAATAGCCATCTCATTTGAGGGTCAGCATATAATTTGTTTTTCTTAAATTGTCCTATCCATTTTTCAAATTCTTGAATGAGGTCGGACTTCTCAATTTTCTTGTGTCCCTGATTTTTCTTTATTAGTTCTTTTAATTCTGTCGGAAGTTGTCTTGCTTCAACGCCAAAATAGTAAAAGTGGTCAGAAAGCAAGGCGTTATGTCCACTTAAATCTCTTTGTCTGTGACCTTCATTGTGAACACCTTTTCGAATTGTCGGATCGAAGTTTATTGAATAGTCGTAAATGCAATCACCAACACGAAGTCGCCAGTCTTTTGTTTTCCATTTCGGAATCTTCTTTGTTAAATTGTTCTTACAAAACTGGTCATACTCCTTTAACGTTTTCTTGTCGGTAACTTTCATTGCATATACAATACTGTCCGAAAAGTCATATGTTTTTCCGTCTTTAAGTTTCGTGTTTTTTGAACCTGTTCCAATTACCCAATCACCAATTTGTGCGTTTCGTCTAATTGCAGGCTTGCAAATTGTCAAGGTGCAAACTTGCCAAAATGGATTTGGTGCTGCTCCATCGTCTATTCGCAATACGTATGAATAAATTTTCGTCATCTGCCAGTTGTCATTTTACACTTGCCACTAACAATTGTATAAAACACATTAATGTGCTTTATACAACCTATATCTCTTTATACATAAAAAATCGCTGAAAACTCAGGTCCTGTCTAGAAACTATAGGTTTTCGGTTCATCATCTATTAGGTGTTTTTCTTTTCCTAAATCTACTCAAAAACTAACTTCACAATTCGGGAGTTGTTTGATGAGCTCTTTTCTTTCTTTTTCAGGAAGGAAACTTTCTCGTAGCACCAAGTGCCGTAGATGAGGCAGATCCTTCAAACAGATGGGAACTGATGCAATTTCATTTTGAGAAATGGAGATGTATTCGATGG
The DNA here is from genome assembly GCF_984588085.1 of Wandonia sp. Taxonomy (NCBI): domain Bacteria; kingdom Pseudomonadati; phylum Bacteroidota; class Flavobacteriia; order Flavobacteriales; family Crocinitomicaceae; genus Wandonia; species Wandonia sp. The sequence continues at coordinate 3,972 of NZ_CFIGVI010000014.1, read as the reverse complement.
ATTTCATTTTGCAGATAAATGGAGGAAATTCGGTTAGATAGTTGCCTCTGATAAAGAGTTCTTTTAGGTGAAGCAGTTGCCCCATGGATTCGGGTAGTTGTTTTAGTAGATTATCGGAAAGGGATAATTGGGTTAATTGAGAAAGTTTACCTATTTCCTCTGGTAGAGATTTCAAATAGTTGGAGCCTATTGTAAGTCTGTTCAAATTTGATAATTTTCCGATTGATTTGGGCAATACTGTAATTTGGTTATGCGCCAGTTCAAGGTTCTCCAGGTTGTTCAATTCTCCAAAGGCATCCGAAAGTTGCTCGAATCTGTTATCATATAAACTCAAATAGGCCAAACTTTTTAACTTGAAAAAAGATTCTGGTAAAATGGTAAGTCGATTATGGGCTAAATCTAAATATTGAAGATTTTGAAGCTTGCCAATGGATGCAGGCAATTTGGAAAGAATATTAAAGGTTAAGATTAAAGTATCTAAACTTTCCAAATTCCCAATTGATTCGGGAAGAGTAGCAATTCTATTGAGACGTAAATTGATATAGCGGAGTTTTTTCAAATCTCCAATAGATTCAGGGAGCTGCGTTAATCCACTAGCGCCAATTTGCAGCCTTTGCAGATTCACGAATTTCCCCAAGGATTCAAATACTTTTTGATTGTCAGCAACTGACAAAGTCAGTGAAGTCACTTTTTCTGGTGCCAACAAGGCCTTTTCCAGAGAGTGATAGTTCCCATTGTCCTGAGCATTGAGGATAAAGGGGATTGAAATTAAAATTAGTATTATTAGACCTTTCATTTGTATTGTTTGTTTGCTGCAACGGTTAGTATATGAAAAGTAGCGCAACCTTGAGTCCTATCGGCACTATTTTGTTTATTTGTTGTTATGTGGCTTTCGTCTCATTAATATTTTATTGATTTCGTTATCGTAGATCATTTCCAAATGTCTTTCCCAGTTTAAAAATTCATCACAAGTAAATACTAGCATATCATCATCCCATTCTTTAAATTCAATCATATCCATTTTTATAGGACTTTCTATAACCACCTTACTTTCCAATTTATGAGTTATTCTTTCGATAGTATAATAATCAGCTAGAATAAAGCTTCCATCAGGGGCAGTGGTTAAATTATGATACTGAGGTTGATCTTCAAAATTCAGTATGTCTCCATTTTTTAAATCAATTTCAAATAAGAAATCAGAAGTTAATATTAATCCAGTACCTAACAATTTTGAAATAGAAACTTTACGCTGTGCACCTCTAAATTGGCCACACCAATCACTATCCGAGTCATCTTTGAACTTTACCCATGTCCAACTTTGAGATTTCCATGAATCTTCAATGTCATAGATACGCTCTTTGTATTCTCCAGATTGTGGTTGTCTTATTATTTCAGCTTCAGTTATCACTTGGGGTCTTTATATTATGCCACATAACGTTCTGTGTATGGTGCGTATCCCGAAGGGTATGCACTATACACCTTGTTGTAGAGCGTTTTTATTCTTTAATTACGAATGTTTCCCAGCCGTCATACTCACCGTAATACTTTTTCGCTATTTTCCTTAAGCTGAGAGTAGTCTTATTTATTTCATTTGGAACTACATAATCAATTCTTGATATATGCAACTGATAAGGCAATTCAATATCCTGTAATTTATTTTCAGCTTCTATTTTAAATCCTTCTTCTTTGATTGATTCGACAAATGAATTTTTGTCTTTTTTATTGGCAAAGTAAATCCAATGATCTACTTGTCTAGGTTTTTCGAGATTATCACCTGCTTGCCTAAGCTGTATCAATACCTTTTCATTAGCCATGAATTCTTGTGTTTCCTCATTCGGATAAAGGAATTTAAGGTAGGCTTTCCAATCTTTATCAGCTTTAATGTTGATGTAGTTTTTAAAGCTGGGAAATTCCGTTTTATATAATTTAGTCAGTTCAGTTAGAATAGTTGCTGTATCAGCGACATATATATAGTTTAGACGTTCGCACTGGTAAGTAAATGTGCCAGCAAGCTCTATTTTTGTTATTTTATTAAGTTTCGCTACAATTGAATCTGAAATATTGTAAAGTTTTTCAAATTCCGTACTTTCAGGAAACCCATCCTCACGACAATTCTCGGTTGTTACTCCAGTAATGACAATAAATGGTAAATCTTTTTTAGGAGCCAATTTTATCAAATCCATGTTTAGTGTAGTAGACCCGGAACCGTCATCATACTGTGCCATGTAGACATCCCAGTTGCCCGATTGGGACCAACCCACATTGACTAAAAAAAGGAGCTTTATTACTATTATTAGATTTTTCATTTAATGTATTCTCTTTTACCTATGCTCTACAACGGTTTTGTGTATGGCTCGTTGCGGGAAAATCCGTGTGGATTTTTCCGCAACGAGCTATACACGGTGTTGCCACACGTTTTTATTTATTCCGTAACAAATACATTTTTCGTATTCTGGATATTCTTTTAGTTTCGGATGTTTAAATTCTCCGATTTTTTTCATTCCAATTTTTTTCATCACATTTTCTGATTTAGAATTTTTCTCTGTGCACGTTGAAATGATTTTTTCTAAATTCAGTTCGTTAAATGCAAATTGAAGGCATTTTTTCGCTCCTTCAGTTGCAAATCCATTTCCCCAAGCACTTTTTTTCAGTCTCCAGCCAATATCTACAGCAGGCGTAAAGTCAGTTTTATAATCTTGAAATGCCAAACCGATAAATCCGATTAATTCTCCACTTTCTAAAATTTCAGTTGCGAAATAATTAAATCCGTTTTTTGTATAGTGCTTTTTAAGTCGGTCGATAAATTCCGCAGTTTCTTTTTCGGTCAATGGTTTTGGGAAATGTTCCATAACTTCCAAATCCGCATTTATTTTTGCAAATTCGGTCAAATCGTTTTCAGTCCAATTACGAAATCCAAGTCTTTCAGATTCAAAAATGTAGTCTTTTTTCAATTCTATAGTGATTTTCTCAAATGTGGTACAACGGTTAGGCTATGAGTAGTTGCGTGGTTTAGTACTTAACTTTGCAAGTACACACCAAACTGAAAATCCGCGAAGATTTTCGGAAGTAGGCGAGAACAAGCAATTACTTATAGCCATTGTTGTGCGTTCGGCTTTTTTCGATTAATTTAATCTAATATTTTCAATTTCAATAATTTCCTCGATTTCTTTTCCCAATCTTCTTTTATTTCTGTCATCAATTCGACCAATAAAACCTGAAAGTACAATCCAAAATTCGTGAATTCCATTTTTTAATTCAACTTGCGTTTTGTACGATGTTACAAACTTTAAATCAGTTCCATTTTCGGGCGGAAAGAATTTAATTATTTCCCAACATACATTTGAACCATTACATATTATTAGTTTCGGTCTGTTCTTATTCAGTTGTTGAATTAAATGCTCTTTGCAATTATCAATTATCTCAATGTGAGCTTTTCTTACGTTAGTTTCATTTTCCATTATTGGTGGTGGAAAAGTTTGAGAAAAACATTTGACTAAATCTGTGTGAGCTATATTACTTTTTTCACTTTTCCAATTATCATACAATTTTGGTGATGCTTTTCTGAAATCACTAAAATACCTATGGCAATCTGGGTCAAAATTTTTAAAATCTTCTTTTGTCCGCATTTCTACGTGTCCAATATCGTTTTTTGGATTAAGTCCAACAATCCAAATATCAGCTTTGGGATTTCCCTCAATATATTCATTCGGTTCAATATTTTCAGACTTAAATTGTAGTCCAAATTTTGAACATTTATCACAGGTTATTTTCAATTTTTCAATGTTTTTTCAGCTAACGCACAACGGTTAGTATATGAAAAGTAGGCGACTTCGAAGGACTAAACTTTCGGTTAAGAACGAACTTTGATAAGAGCTAAAACCCTTGATATTAATATAGTTTCGCCTATTTTTTATATCCATCCTAAGTTTACAATCATTAACTTGTATAGTATTAATTCAAAGAACGAAAGAG
>NZ_CFIGVI010000013.1:35101-86975 GCF_984588085.1 Wandonia sp. | reverse complement strand
GAAGCAATAAAGTTTGTCATTAACCAGAAAGACATAATTTCAGAATAGTACCCCGAAGTAAGCCAGTTGTCTCCGAAAACGAATCCGAAAAGAGGTTCTCCGAAGAAGTAAATGATGGAGAAGGCTGGTATAGATACGGCAAGCAAAAGCAAAGTTGTTCTTCGTAGCAATTGGTAGATAGACTCTCCACGGTTGACCATTTCAGAACAGCGGTTGAAAAAAACCTGGCCAATGGAAGTGCCAATGACCATTATTGGTAGTCGTAGGATGGTGTAAGAGTGACTGTATGACCCGAAGATGTCTTTACTGAAAAAATAAATGATTAGTGTGGCAACGAGCAAATCCCTTCCCAAATCAATTAATACGTGAGGTAAGCTCACCATGGGGAATTGGCGATATTCACTTACAAGCGCAAAGGTCTTTTTTCTTGATCGTGATATACGATGTGTTTTATCAATACTGAAATACTCTTTCATGAAGGTTAGACTGGAAGCGATATAACCGATCAGTGTCCCCAGTAAAAGCCCCCATGAGCCCCAACTGAAAAGACCAAAAATCCATCTGAGTCCGTTGGAAGTAAGGGAGTTAATTACGCGTGAGTTGGAAATTTTTCTGAATTGTTTTTTGCGAATTGCCCAATTTGTTCCGAGGTTAATAAAGACAAGAAAGAAGGAACTGATTAACGTGATAGAAATAAACAGTACTTCATTCAGGTTGAAAGACTTGGTGATAAGATAAATTAAACTCACCAATACAGAGCCTGCGAGCGTATAGAGGGCTATTCGCAATGAAAGTCGATACAAAAGATAAGAGTGAGAGTCGCTTTTAGGAAGAGGTAACGACAGCTCATATCTTGCAGATGCTAACGCTGAAAGAAAACTGATCGCACGCATGTATACCCCGAGATCACCCATTTGTTCAGGAGTATAGATACGTGTGAGTATGGGAGATATAAGATAGCCTATGGCCTGAGCCATAACCGTACCTGTCATTAAGATCATGACAGATTTTAGAAAATCATTTTTTGCGAGTTTCACGAATGAAAGATTGATTTCAGGTACTTAGCCATTCCATCATGGAATAGAATCGGATCACTGTAACCAATTAATTCGGTGGTAGTACTAATAGCAGCTAAAGAATCTCTGATGTCTCCCGGGCGAGGCGGACCATTAGTGATCTTTGTTTCGGGATGATATTTCCCCATTTCCAGAAGAGCTTCTTTTATAGATGCAATCACTTTGTTTAATGAGAAATAATCTCCACAGGCCACATTGACTACCTTACCAAATGCTTCAGAATTAGTTGTCGAAAGACCTAGAAGATTGGCACGAACAGCATTTTCCACATAGGTGAAATCCCTTGTTTGCTCTCCATCGCCATGAATTGTTATTTCGCCCCCGCTGAGCATAGCATCAATAAATTTAGGAATAGCAGCAGCGTATACGCCTTTGGGGTCTTGTTTAGGACCAAAGACGTTGAAATAACGCAGTCCTATTGTTTCTGTTTGATGTAATCTGTTGTATACACCCGCATATTCCTCATTCAGGTGTTTTGTGACAGCGTAAGGGCTTAACAGTTTCCCCTCGGATCCGATGGTCTTGGGTGAAATCTTACTGTCTCCATACACGGAAGAAGAACTGGCATATACAAAACGTTTTATATTCTTTTCTCTCACCGCCTCCAATAAAGTAAGGAAACCTGTAGCATTCACATCATGCGTTGTCAGGGGGAGAGCAATAGAACGGGGTACAGAACCCAGCGCAGCCTGATGGGAAACGAGATCGATTCCATTCAAAGCTTCCAGACAATCATCGTGTTTACGGATGTCTCCACGGAAAAAGTCAAATTGGGGATTGTTCTCAAATTCTTCAATGTTTTGAATCCGGCCCGTTTCCAAATTATCAAAAACCCGGACACGTGCTCCCAGTTCCAGAAGTTTTCCGGTAAGGTTTGACCCGATAAAGCCGGCTCCTCCGGTGACAAGTACATATTTATCTTTGAAAAAATCTGCTAATTGATCCATCCCTGTTTTTTTGCGATGGAAAGTTACAAGTTGTTGAGAACAAATACAAGGTTGTGACGTGGAATTGATGTTGAATAGAAGAAATGGAGTAAAAATAAAAAGAGGCACATGTCGTGCCTCTTTTTATTTAATATAAGAATCCGATTGCTTATTTTGCATAAGTAACGGAACGTTTTTCCCGTATCAGAGTTACTTTTACCTGGCCTGGATAAGTCATCTCTTCCTGAATTTGTTGTGAGATGGCAAAAGATAATTCATCTGCACGTTGATCGGATACTTTCTCACTTTCAACAATTACGCGAAGTTCCCGGCCCGCCTGAATAGCATAGGCTTTGGATACCCCTTCGTATGAAAGTGCCAGATTCTCCAGATCTTTAATTCGTTTGATGTATGACTCAACCATTTCTCGTCTGGCTCCCGGACGGGCTCCCGAAATGGCATCACAAACCTGCACAATAGGAGCGATAAGCGTTGTCATTTCAATTTCGTCATGGTGCGCTCCAATAGCGTTACATACATCCGCTTTTTCACCGTGCTTTTCTGCCCACTTCATACCCAGAATAGCGTGTGGTAATTCTGGCTCTTCGTCCGGAACTTTTCCAATATCGTGTAGTAGTCCGGCGCGTTTTGCAAGTTTTACGTTTAATCCTAATTCGGAAGCCATGATTGCACAAAGGTTGGCTACCTCACGCGAGTGTTGAAGCAGGTTTTGCCCGTATGAAGATCTGTATTTCATACGTCCTACTGCTCTTGTTAGTTCAGGGTGAAGACCATGAATCCCAAGATCTATACAGGTTCTTCTTCCTGTTTCTGTAATCTCTTCTTCCAGTGATTTTTTGGTTTTTGCAACTACCTCTTCAATTCTTGCCGGGTGAATACGTCCGTCAGAAACAAGTTGGTGAAGAGCAAGCCGGGCGATCTCTCTTCTCACCGGATCAAAACAAGAAAGGATAATCGCTTCAGGCGTGTCGTCCACAATAATTTCTACACCCGTAGCCGCTTCAAGTGCACGAATATTTCTTCCTTCCCGACCGATAATTCGCCCTTTCACTTCGTCACTGTCTATGTTGAAAACAGATACTGAATTTTCGATTGCCTGCTCGGTTGCAACGCGTTGGATCGATTGGATAACAATTTTCTTTGCTTCTCTCGTAGCATTGAGTTTTGCCTCATCCGTTATATCCTTGATAGATTGCATCGCATTTGTGCGGGCTTCATCTTTTAATGCTTCCATCAAAAGATTTTTTGCTTCTTCAGGAGTCATGTTTGAAACTTTTGAAAGTTCTGCAACACGTTTACTCTGAATCTTTTCCAACTCAGACTTTTTTACATTAATAACCTCAATTTGTTCTTCCAGATCCGATTTAAGGTTCTGTACTTCTTTTTCTTTGCGGGTTACATTCTCAAATTTCTGAGACAGGGACTGCTCTTTTGCACGTGCTTTATCTTCCAATGATTGAAACTTTCGTTCTCGATCTTTCATTGATTTTTCATGCTCTTCTTTCAATTGCAGAAACTTTTCCTTGGCTTGAAGTATTTTATCTTTCTTCAACGTTTCTCCTTGTTTTTCTGCTTCTTCAAGAATTTGTTTTCGCTTCTTTTTAAGGAGTGTGTTGAGCAGAAGTACGGTTGCCGCACCACCGATTACTATACCGATTATTATTCCTATTGGATCCATTTGTTTGTACTATATGTTAAAAAAAACACCAATGCCTGCACTTCAAAAGTACACGAACATTGGTGGGTAAAATCTTGCCTATTTATTCAATTCTTCCAAAAGTTCCCGTAATGCATTTGTTTGTGCAGAAAGGTTTATTTTGGGTTCGGATGTGTTTCCTGTTGCCGGTTTGGCTGCAATTTGTAATGCGGCCATAGCCAATAGGTCCTGAACATCTTTTACAGCATAATTGTCCTGAAGGTGCTTTATCCGACGGTTTATATCTTCGGCAGCAGATTCAACATTTTCCTTTTCGGTTTCATCAACCATCAATGGATAGGTTCTGCCAGCTACAATCACTTTTATGGACAACTTTGCCATCTTTATTGTTTAAGATGATGAATACATTCATCAATTTCCCTCACCAGTTCGTCAATGCGATTATTGAAAATAGTATCAGTAGATTCACTAATCACATTATCTGATAACTGAGTCAGTTGTTGTTTCAGGTCGTTTACCTGTTCTTCCAACTCAGCTTTTTCAGAAAGAAGCAAATTAACTTTAGTCTGAAGTGTCTCTATCTGAATTGCTCTCTCCGCCACTTCGGATTTTAAGCTTTTCGACTTTTCAGCTACTCGTTGAATTAAATTGTTTAATTCGTTCATTTTGTTAATTGCCTTTGCACAAAAGTAACACAGCGGAGACGAATTTCAAATTTTTTTAATCGGAATTTTCAGTACAAAATTGTATAGGTAGAAGAGATAGGGAGAATGTTCATGAATTTCTTTTTCGTTCCTATCTTTGTAAAATGAGATGTTTGTTCGCTTTTGTGTTGTTGAGTTTGTGTTCCGGTAATCTTTTGAGTCAGTACCAATTTGATGAGCCTTTACATTCTCCGGTTGGGATTCCAATAGTGCTGGCGGCTAATTTCGGAGAGTTGCGCTCGAATCATTTTCACACGGGAATTGATATCAAAACAAAAGGTACCGAAGGATATAGACTCTATGCCATTGCAGATGGGTATGTTTCCCGTATAAAGGTCTCTCCTTATGGATATGGAAAAGCTATTTATATCGATCATCCGGCACTGGGGATAACGAGTGTATATGCACATTGTCAACACTTTTACGGGACAATTGAAGAATACGTTCTCACGGAACAAGTGAAACAAGAATTTTTTGAGATTGAACTATTTCCCGGGACAGAGAAATTAACGGTAAAAAAAGGAGAGGTAATAGCTATATCCGGTAATACGGGAGGTTCGTCAGCTCCTCATTTGCATTTTGAAATTCGGGATACGAAAACAGAGCACCCGCTAAACCCGTTATTGTTTGATTTTCTGGATGTGGCAGATGCCAGAGCTCCTGAAATACGGGCTGTGAAGTTATACGCATTGAGTAAAATGGGATACAGAATTCCCGGAAAAGAGAAAGTGATCCCAACTGTTTTATCCGGTAGAGAATATACCGTTTCCGGGAAAAAAGTTACGCTGCCATCACATTTTTGTTCTGAAAACGGTGGTGTAGGTTTGGCTGTTCGTGTTATTGATCGTTACGATGCAGCTCAAAATGTCTGTGGGATTTATGAAGGTAGACTTATGCTGAATACAGATACGGTATATATGCAACAGATGAAAGAACTGGATTTTGCTGTCAACAGGCAGATTAACACGCACATGGATTATGAAGAGTTTAAGTTTAAAAGGTTAGGTTTTGAAAAGTATTTCCGGACTCCGTACAATAAATTACCGATATATCCGAATACAGACTCCGGTATATTGGGACTGTATCCGGGGAATTCCTACCAAATGCATTATAACGCACTAGATATTGCCGGGAATAGTCGGGACATGAGGTTTACATTGGATATTACAGCAGGAGAATTACGTAAGGAGGATACTCCATGGGACGTATATAATCCGGGGTATATGTATCCGGACAGTATCTACACTTTCGAATCTTCTTCCTGCCAGATCCTTTTCAGGGATTACCTGTTGTATGAACCGGTGCTTAAAAATTTTCAATGTGAGGAAGGGAAGGTGGTATTTGGTGATGCAAAAACACCGGTAGATGGAACCTATAGGTTAGCTATGAAACTACCTGAAACACTCGGAAACAGGGATAAAACAATTATTGTGCATACTGATCACAGAGGACGTCAAAAAGCACTCCAATCGGAAGTTAGAGAAGGATGGATTCTTACAATGCCAAAAGAGATGGGGACTTTTGAAATACAGGAGGATACTATAGCTCCCGAAGTGAGGAGTACGAATTTTGTGAATGGAGGGTCGGTGACAGGAAAAACATTGTTAACATGGACGGTATCAGATGACCTTTCCGGAGTTGCAGAATATGCCGTATATATCAATGGAAAGTACCGGGTACTAGAGTTTGAACCCAAGAGAGATCAGTTATTTACGTCAATCACTGAACTGGAGGCAGGGGTACATCAGGTAAAACTGGTTGTGAAAGACGGGGTAGGTAATGAAGCAGTCGAACAATACGAAATAAAGAAATAGAAAATGAAAAGAACTGAATTGTTGTTATCAGGAGTAAGTGCATCTTTTTTCCTGCTTTATCTTTTGGGAGGAGTCGGGATGAGTTTATTCATGATGCTTTCTTTAAGTCTGTTGGGTGCTCTGTATGCGTATTTGGGATTTGCTCATTTAAACGGAATTCGAATGGCAAAAGTTTTTAAAAAGGAGTCGTATTCTCCGGTACGCTTTACGGATATTCTGATTGGAATATTGGGAGGAATAGGAATGGCGGCTATTATCAATTCGATTTTGTTTGTTATTATGTTGTGGCCGGGCAGGGAAATCCTTTTTATTTCAGGAAGTGTATTCTTAGGGATAGCTCTAGTGATGGCTTTTATATTTTCCGGAACTCATCAATTGTTAAAAGAACGTCTTATAAAGCGTATTATTATATATATGTTGTTGGGGGGGATTTTCTATGTAATTCCAGCCGGATTCTGGTTTTCTATCCGTTACAGAAACAATCCCGAATATGTTGAAGCAATGATTGAGCATTATAATAACCCTTCTGAAGAGAATGCTGAGAAGTTAGATCAGGTAACAGAAGAAATGCTAAGGAATTCTGAAAAATAATTCCGCTTGTATGGTTGGAAAGAATAGTATTTTTGTAGGAATTTATATTTTCATAAACTAAGCTTTGTATTCTGTTGAAAATCAATAAGCAATTATTTTGTACATTTAAGTTTTGAATTGCTTAATGTACTTACTATGAAATGTAAACTTATCTACTACACACTGGCATTTTTTATGTCAGCCATCGGGTATGCACAGAATTTTCCGAATCCGGTTACATTGTCTACCGGACAGGGCGCGATTGGTGCTCTGGATCCTATTTGGACCTGTTCGGAGTGGTTTGTTACACAGCCCGGATCTCCGGTAGGAGCGACTTTCCAACCGGCGTTAATCAATAATAATTGTGCTCCGGGGAGCTGGGTGGATCCCGCAGCGTTAACTCCACCGATGAATAATGCCAACTGGATTACAGGAAATGAGGCAAATTGCGCGACAAATTCTTCTGCAGGGTATCGTTTCTTCAGACTAACACTGGATCTGCCTCCTGATTGTAATGGATTTTCGGTGACACAACCGGGGAATTATACCCTGAATTTTTTGGGGTATGTGGACAATACAATTACAGATGTATTTCTTAATAATACTTCACTGGGAATTTCAGGAGGTGGATTTTCCACGGGGTCTCAGCTTTCTATTACAATCAATGGCCCCTGGCAGGTAGGGACGAATTATATTGATATACTTGTTTATAATGTTCCAAGTGCTGATCCGACAGGTAATAATCCTTATGGGTTGTTATTGGTAGCCGATGCGACTTCAGCTAACGGAAACGACACCGATGGAGATGGGATCTCGGATGCATTCGATGATTGTATGTGTGATCCGGGAAATAATCCGAATGGTTGTGTTGATCCTACCTTTACTTGTGACATTGACCAGATTCGGACAGAGTTCGCTAATGCCGGGTGTATTGAACTGGAAGGATGTTGGAATGACTGTAGTATGTACTTTTTAAATACGCAGTCCATGACCGGAAGTCAGGCGCAGAGTTTTGCGCAAACATTGGGAGCCAATCTGGTATCTATCCAGTCTCTTGCCGAGAATCAATGCCTGTTGGACGATCTTGTACGGCTCAACCAAACTGGTGTAATCTGGATCGGATTTAATGATGAAGCAACTGAGGGAAGTTTTGTCTGGTACGATCAGTCTACGGTGACGTATACAAACTGGGCTCCGGGAGAACCAAATCAGTCAGGGGATGAGGATTGTGTTCAGATTTATCCGACAGGAGCGAATCCCGGGCAGTGGAATGACTTGTCCTGTACAAGTGCAAATTCCCAGTCAATTATTGAAGTGAATTTGTGCCCGTTTATTGATGCGGGAATTGATGTGACAATTTGTGAAAGTGATACCGTTACTTTGTCCGCCAGTACTACTTTGTTTGGCTCTTCACCTTATACGTATGAATGGGAATCTGTAGCTACAACGCAAAGCGTGGATGTCTGGCCAACGCAGACAACCTCTTATGTAGCTTTGACAGAAGATCGGTATGGTTGCTCCGCCTCAGATACAGTTGTTGTAACTGTAAATATGTTACCGGATGTTATAGCTCCGGCTGATGAAACATTATGTCCCGGAGATTCAATTCAATTACTAGCGACAGGAGCGGATACATACGTTTGGAATAACGGGGCTGTAAATGGAAGCTATATTCTTCCGGCCAGCTCAACCAATACATACACTGTTACAGGGACAGATAGTAATGGATGCATGGATGCAGATACCGTAGAAGTAAACGTTATGCTTGAAGGCTGTCCGGATTTTCCGAATGATTATGAGTGCGATATCGATTCTATCCGGTCTGCTTTTACTGCTGCCGGTTGTACAGAGCTAGTGAACTGTGTTTCTCCTTGCTCTATGTATTTTTTGAATCCACAGTCCATGACAGGAAGTCAGGCGCAGAGTTTTGCTCAGACTCTCGGAGCTAACCTGGTGTCTGTTCAGTCTCAGGAGGAAAATGACTGTATTCTGAGTTCTCTTATTTCACTCGGGTTTACATCCAACCAGGATGTGATTTGGATAGGGCTTAGTGATGAGGTAACAGAAGGAGACTTTGTGTGGTACGACCAATCTCCCGTAACCTATACAAATTGGGCTGCAGGAGAACCTAATCAGTCAGGAGATGAGGATTGTGTTCAGATTTATACAAACGGGACGTGGAATGACCTTTCCTGTTCCAGTAATAATGCAAAATCAATTATTGAAGTTAACCTCTGTCCTGTAACAAGTGTAACGCCGCCAATAGGAATCTGTGAAGGTGAAACGGCAACTATCGGAGTTACTTCTACTATTTTAGGATCTTCTCCATATAGCTATCAATGGTCGAACGGTTCACAACAGCAGCAACAAACAGTACAACCTGTTGCAACTACAGAGTATATTGTTTCGGTACTCGATAGATATAGTTGTCACATTTCAGATACTACAACGGTTACTGTAAATCCAAATCCGGAAGCCGACTTTACATTTGATGCGGGATGTTTAAATGATCCTGTTTCCTTCCAAAATAACAGTACAATTGAAGATGATTCACCACTTACCAGTGATTGGGATTTTGGCAGTGGACTGACAAGTAATCAAACTGATCCACAGGTTGTATTCCCTGTTGCAGGAGAACATACTGTTACATTAGTCGTTTATTCGGAAGAAAATTGTTCGGATAGTATCGAAAAGACAGTTGTTGTATACGACTATCCGGATATTCCTTCCGTGTTCTCTAATTCACCGGTAGCTTGTCCTGAAGAGGAATTTGTTTTTAGTGCCGAATATGTTGAAGGAGCTACTTATTATTGGGAAGGTCCTAACGGATTCACTAGTAATAGTGCAGAGAATACATTAATTGCGACAGAAGAAAAAGAAGGTGATTACACACTGTATATTGAAGTGAATGATTGTCCGAGTCAATGGACAGCGGTTTCTTTAACCATTCTGGGACAGTTTACTCCATTAATAGAGGAGTTCCCGAATGTTATAACTCCCAATAATGACGGAAAGAACGATTATCTGGATATGAATGATTATTTTACTTCTTGTCTTCCTTTCGAAATTGAGATTGTAAACCGATGGGGTAATCTTGTCTGGAAACAGGATCAGGCGGGAGAGGCATTCTCTGGTAATGATATGTTTTCTGGAGCCGAATTGGCAGAAGGGGTATATTTTTATCGATTAAAGTATGGTAGTGAATCCAAGTCCGGTTTTATAACCATTATTCGAAAATAAAAAGTAATACAAAAGCCTGTCTATAACACATAGACAGGCTTTTTCTATTTTATGCGTCCAGAACGACGATCTTATTGGCTCTGATTTCTGTTTTATATCGTTTTTCTCCTTCGGGAGTTTCATACGGTCGGTTTACCAGCATGCCTTCAATCGCCAGTTTGACTCCTCTGGAGGCAGTCAGTTCAATTACAGCGGCTTCTTTTCCCCAGGCAAATACGGAATGCCAACTTGTTACTGTATGTGGGGTGCCGTTTGATGAGGCATATTTTTCCTGAGTGGCAAACTGAAAACGGGCAATTTTCTTCCCATTACCAAAATGAATGATGTGTGGTTGCGTACTGATGCTACCTGTCATGGTTACTTTGTTTACGAAGTTATTCATACGAGTTTGTTTTAGTGATAAACCAATGAGTGAATTTGATGAGGCAAAGATTCACTGGTTTCACGCTACAAACCGTCTTTTAACCATTTGTATTCGTAAAATATTCGTTTGTAAACTTTTTATTGACTGTTTTTCAGTGTATTGATGTCTATGGCTTGATGATTGCCCGCTTAGTATGTGTTTTGCTTGAGGTAACTATTTTCAATAGATACATTCCGGGTTGTTGAATGCTCAGGTCGATCTCTGATATATCATCATATAGATTTGTTTGGAGAACAAGTTTTCCTGTAGCATCAAAGATCGCTAACTCAGCTGAAGCTCCAAATCCGCGAATAGTAAATTTACCATTGTTAGGGTTCGGATATATTTCCGGCTCATTTTCGGGATCGTTTTCGCATTGGCTTAACACCGGGTCAAATTGCACTTTTGTACCATTGTAATCAGTTTGTGAGAGTCGATAGTATTGATTGACTCTTTCAGCGTATGAGTAAATAGTATAGGTATTATACGTACTGCTGTTTCCTGCACCTGAAATGGTATCCAACGGTATCCAGCTGCTTCCATCCATACTGGTTTCAAGAATAAAGTAGTCATTATCTTTTTCAGACAAAGTAGCCCATGAAATAGTAACTTCATTGTTCCAGCAATGTACATTAAAATAATCAAGAGTAATGGGAAGTAACATTTCATCGCTAAAACAAAATGCGTCACCGCGCCCGTTTCCTCCGGAGAAAATAGAAAGCGGATCGTTTATTTTGTAACAGATAGCATCCCCCCGTCCTGTACTTCCTTCAAATAGGGGAATAGTTGGATTGTAATTTGAACAAATTGCATCACCTCGTCCTTTGCCTCCTGAGTAGAAGGGGGCAGAGGGACTGAAAAAAGAACATACGTTTTCTCCCCGTCCCCGACCGCCGAAATACATAGGAGAGTAAGGAGATTCGTAATAACATACAGACTCACCTCGTCCTGTACCTCCTGAAAATTGGGCTGTAACAGGTTGAACACTTGCCAAAATAAGGCAAATAGTAATTACGGTGTTCACTCGTTTTAGTAATCTGACCATGAGTAGTACTGCGCCCAAAATGGGAACTAATTAATTAGCAGGAGTTGAAGGAACTGTACGAACAGCTCTGAATCCGTGGGAACCAGATCTGCCTGTGTAAGTATATCTTGCCTGTGAACGATCAGAGACGCGTAGTAATGTAGCAGTTGCATTCCAGGCGCCACCACGGTTACCACTTCCTACAGCATTGTCTCCGGGCCAATTTGTAACATCGGCGGATCCCAGTGCTGTTATTTCACCGTTTCCGTGAAGTCCTGTATATGCCCTTCCTTCAGGACGACCCATTGTAACACATCTTTCCCAAAGATTACCGCTTAATTCCATCATGCCATAGTAAGAGGCTCCGGCATCTACACGAGAAGTTCCTGCTCCGGCATGGCTACCAACGCGAATAGGTCCGGGAACAGAAGCATGAGGGCCATATGTTGCATTAGCTGTAGTATTGGATGCAGCTTCATCATCGGCTCCCGGGTTGCTGATTCCCTGACTTTGTACAATGGTAGTATTCCCCCATGCATATTCATTAGGGAAAGGGTTAGATGCTCCCCGCGATGCTTTTTCAAATTCAAACTCTGTCATTGGTCGTAATCCTGTCCAGTCTGCAAAACAAATTCCATCTGCCCAGCTCATAAAGTTGTTGGCTACGAAAGGAGCAGAAGTAATATAGATGCCTCCTGATAGTGATATGCCACTGCGGTTCGCTCCACCTGTATAGGCACGTGCGGACTGTTGAGAAGAGTTTAATGCATTCAAATAGTCTACATACTGTTGCTGACTGGTTTCATACTTCATGCAATAAAAACCTTTATGTCCTTTAGGAAATGCTGCGGAAAGGGTTCCTGTACCTCCTGTACTGTACCAATAACTCGAAGAATTAGAAGTGGTATTTGTATTTGCGTAGGATCCATTTACTCCCCATAGTGATCCGGTTGAGTTTGAGATACTGATAGCACCTTCCGAAGTAACCTGAAAAGGACTACTTGCTGTACCTCCTTCAGATAGCATTCCTATTCCTCCACCTTCATCACCAAGGTAAAAACTTCCTTCGGTTACGTAAACCATTTCTACAGCGTATACCTGTATGTCTATTACGTCATCATCATTGATTCCTTGAAGTACATAGTCCCATTTGAGCTGAATATTGGTCGCTCCAAAAGATCCGCTTCCGCTGTTGGCTCTGTATACAAATGCTCCTACTGCAGGATTTGATGTGCTGTTATGCGGTATTCCTTCATTTACAAGACCTACCTGTACCGAAGCGGCAGTACCCGAACCACTTACATGACCATTTGTGCTCAGGTATGCATGTTGCCATACTTCGCTGGGCTGTACTCTGTATTTAACAAAGACCCACGCGGCATCCCAATTAGCCGGAGCAGAAGAAACACGCCACGAATTTTCCCAGGAAAGATCAAAGCGGACAAAAGTATGATTTGCAGGGTTGTTCGTTCCAGCAGATGTATTTTGATTAATCAATCCACAATTGGCAACCTGAATGTTATTGGCATTTACGTTTAAAGTGATTCCAAGTAGGGTTATCCCTGCAAGGAATAAGTGCGTAATAGTTTTCATTAGAAGTAGTA
Organism: Wandonia sp.; assembly: GCF_984588085.1. Taxonomy (NCBI): domain Bacteria; kingdom Pseudomonadati; phylum Bacteroidota; class Flavobacteriia; order Flavobacteriales; family Crocinitomicaceae; genus Wandonia; species Wandonia sp. The sequence goes on along the minus strand of NZ_CFIGVI010000013.1, from coordinate 73,936 downwards.
TTTTAAGCGAAAATGAAATTTTTTTAACAAAAAACAACAAATAGTAAATGTTTTTTTAAAGTTAAATTCGACAAAGAATACTTGAAGTGGGTTAAGGAGTGTTTTTTTCTCGTTTAGTATTTGCTTTGTTTCAGATCATGAAGAATAAGGAGCATTTGGAGACTTGTATGACTGATAAGTCCATTGACCAGAATGAGCCAGGAGACATGCTTATTTTCAATGTCATTTTTATTTAGTAAATGAGCAACTTTCGAGATAAGAGATTCATTCTGAGACTCTATTTCATTTCTCAGGTTACTCAGGGACAATTCCTGATAAGCATCATCATTAAGTAGTTTTTGAATTCTTCCAAGTAATTGGTTGTGTTCATCACAAAGTTCTCTGAATACTTTAATTGCTCCCGGGGTAGAGCTGTTTGTTAATTCTGTAATTTCTTCGTGGATAGACCAAAGTGTTTTGGAGACCTGGCTAAGTTGAAGTGATATTGAAATCGTTTGATGAATTTTGCTTTTCTCCGGTGCATCCAGCTCTCCATGCCTTATATTGGAGCCGAATACAGAAATAGCTGATTGAAGATTCTTCAGATCCTCGAAGCGTTGCTCAGGAGCCTTTTGAGTTTGCCGTTTTTCGTTGAGTAAAGCTTCTGCAAAGCTGACGGTTTCCTTATATAAATGCTCAGTTTCAAGGTGAAGGGCTTTCATACCGGCTTCGGGTAAATCCACAGATACGTTGTTGATATATCGGGTTACTTTTGTCTCTTTATTGGGAAACCATTTGATTAATTTTTTAGCTAACAGACCTATGAAAGGAAAGAATAATATGACTCCAACTAAATTAAATAAGGTATGGAATAAAGCAATATCAATGACATTTGAATGACCTGTTGTCCCATCAAAGATATGTATCAGGCGTGTGAAAACAGGTAGAAAAAGAATAGCAACGATCCCTGTCCCGATGTTAAATATAACGTGGCTGGCAGCAACCTGCTTTTTAATAGCAATTCCGTCTATAGCTCCTAATAGAACTGTTATTGTTGTTCCAACGTTTGCTCCGATCACCATTGATGCACCTTCGTCAAAGTGAATGATTCCTGAATTAAGAGCAGTAAGGATAATGGCTAGTGTAGCTGAACTTGATTGCATGATAGCTGTGAGGAGAAATCCGAGTAGGATGTAAAACCAGAGTCCATAATGAGGTAAAGTGGATAAATCAATTGTTGAAGTATAATTCTCCAGTGCAATTTTCATGTAATCCAATCCCATGAACAGAAAACCCAGTCCTACGAAGAGCTTGCTGAAACCTGAATAACGTACAGATTTACTCAGAAATATTAATCCAAGTCCTCCGATTCCGATCAGGGGCAGTGCTATTCCTTCGATATCTATTTTAAAACCGAGTGTGGCAACAATCCACCCTGTAAATGTTGTTCCCAGGTTTGTTCCCATAATGACACCAATCGCATTTTGCATACTCATGATGCCGGCACCAACAAATGCTAAAGTCATTAAAGAAACGGCAGAACTACTTTGTAGAATTGCCGTAGAGGTCATACCCGTAAAAATGGATCTGATTTTTCCGGTTGTACTGGTTTTGATAAATCGTTTGAAAGTTTTTCCCGAAAGAAGTTTAATGGATTCCTCCAGTAAAAACATACCGAACATGAAGATACCCAGCCCAGCCAAAAACTTCCATATATCGAAATTTTCAAACACCATTAGCCAATATACCTAAAATATGTTTTCGATAGAACTACCCGTCCAGTTCAGATAATTCTTCCAGGGCTTCTTCCCATTGTTGCATGGTTTTATCGAGTTCCTTTTTACGGGAATCAAAGAAAGAGAGATTTTTTTCGGTTTCTTCAGCATTTGAATAATCAAGTTCAGCCATCTTTTGATTGAGAGCGGCGATTTCCTTTTCAAGTTCAGAAATACGTTCTTCAGATTTCTTTACGAGATTTTGCAATTTGTTCTTTCTTCGCTTAAGTTCTTTTTGTTCTTCAAATGATAGAGATACTGATTCTTCCTTTTCAACCGGAGTCTCAACCGCTGTTGACTGTGGCTGTTCAGTTGTTTCTTCAGTTCCCTTGTTCAATTTGTATTGAAGATATTCTTTTACAAGGAAATGGTGAATTTTAAGTGTTTTATTCTGGATATCCCAGATTCGATTGGTAAGACCTTCTAAAAATTCCCGGTCGTGAGATACAACGATAAAAGTACCTTCATAGTTTTTTAAGGCATCTTTTAGTACTTCCTTACTCTGTATGTCCAGATGGTTCGTAGGCTCATCAAGAATTAACAAATTTGACGGGCTGAGAAGCAATGTACATAGTGCCAGACGTGTTCTTTCTCCTCCTGAAAGTACACCTACTTGTTTATCAATATCTTCTCCGCTAAATAAAAAAGCACCCAGAATACTTCGCAGGTCTTTTCTGATTTCACCCGTAGCAATTTCGTCGACTGTTTCAAAAACAGTTTTGTTTTTGTCCAAACTCTCTGCCTGATTTTGGGCAAAGTAAGTAATCGTTACATTGTGACCGTATTTTACGTCACCATCTCCTTCGAGGGTTTTCATAATACGTTTTAACAATGTGGATTTACCGACACCATTAGGTCCCAGCAAAGCAATTTTTTCACCGCGTCCGACAGTAATGGAAATATCCTTTAAAATAGTTTTAGCGTCGTACGTCTTACCTACCTGATCCAGTTCGAGAACCCATTTTCCGGGTTGGACACTCAATGGAAAGCGAATTTTCATTTTTGCTACCGCATCCGATTCGACTTCTATACGCTCTGTCTTTTCAAGTTTTTTAATTAAACTTTGGGCAAAAGCAGCTTTATTAGCCTTCGCTCTGTATTTATCAATTAACTCTTCGGTTCTTTTAATTTCTTTATCCTGATTCTTCTGAGCTTCTTTTAACCGTATAATTTCCTCTGCTCTTGCTTCTTTATATTTAGAGTAAGCATATGGAAAATCAAGAATTTTACCGCCGGATATTTCAAGGGTGCGTTTGGTAACGTTATCAAGGAACAGTCTGTCGTGCGAAATAACAATAATAGCTCCCGGGAACGTTTTTAGATATTCTTCCAGCCAGGCAATGGAAACAATATCCAGGTGGTTTGTAGGCTCATCAAGAAGAAGAACACCAGGGTTGTTGACAAGAATTCTTGCCAGTTCCGCTCTCATTTTCCATCCACCGGAGAAAGTATTTAGTTCACGTGAAAAATCTTCGTCAGTAAATCCTAAACCTTTTAACGCAGCAGTGATTTTTTCTTCCCATTTCCATCCATCTATGTGTTTGAAGCGATCATTGAGCAAATTCAAATCATCCAGAAGTTGCAGATAACTGTCACTTTCATAATCTGTACGGGTAACCAGTTGGTGGTTAATTTCATCCAATCTTGATTGAATGGTGTTTAACTCTTCATTGGAAAACTTGAGGAAATCATAAACAGATTGGCTTGAATCAATCTCAATATCCTGAGTCAGGAAACCTACAGTGAGATCTTTGGGTTTGTGAACCGCTCCCTCAGAAGGACGATTCCACCCGGCAATAAGCTTCATCAAAGTTGATTTTCCAGCTCCGTTTTTCCCTACTAGTCCGATTCTGTCATTCGGATTAATTTGCAGGCTTACATCTTTAAAAAGATACCCTTGGGGAAGAAAAACGCTGAGTTGTTGCAAATTTACCATGATCGTACTGTCTGTTTTTTGTGCAAAGAAACGAAAAAACCCCGATACTATATGTACCGGGGCAATCAGGTGAAGTTGTTATTTGATGGTGAGTACTGATGATACTCGTGCGATATGATTGTGTGAATCTTTGTAATAACAAGTAATTTTAATGCTAGAGCCTTGACGAAGTTGACTAAGATATCGTTGAGCTTCACGTGTAATGGTAGCTCCCTCAATTTTGATTGAACGTGGTGCAACTGGGGTGTTGAGTTCATAGCGTACAGGTGTAAAGTCGGAGATTAACGGGATTGATTCGTCATACTTTACAAACAGTCGGTTTTGTACCAAAAGTTCATTTTTCGTTATTTCCTGATCTCTTTTAATAGCTCCTACAAATAGATCGGGAGTAGGTTTCCGTCTAACCTTATACTCATATACGGCGAGTTGTGTGCTTTTTCCATTTTCATCTATTCCTACAATAGCAATTTCAGCTGTTCTTCCGGGACCGGGTAGTGCAATATAATTCCCATTTGATGATTTACTCAGTGTTACATTGGATCGGGAGACCAGTTTATAATTAGCATAACCTGATGTAGCTCCTGTAAGCAAATTATCATAATTCCGGTAGAGGATTTGCATTTGAGGTTGAGAGATAGCACCTCCCGGTGAACCAACATAGTAGGGGAGTTGCCAGTTTTGCGTTACCCATTGTCCATTTTTATTTTGAATACTTATAGTTCCACTCAGGGTATCGGCTCCACTTTTTTGTGGCGTGAGATTGAAAAGACCTTTTCCGTCTTTATATGCATGATCTTGAAGATTTACTATTTCTTTTGTCACTGGATCTGTATAAGAGACCCGGGGAATTTTATAGGAATCATAGGCTGCCATGAGCACTTGTACGTTGAGTGTATCTCCCGGGTTAATATAGCTTTTTCCGTAGGCAAGAGGCATAATTTTATCAAACGAATATTGTCCACCACCGACCTTGTTTCTGATATGTGCCAGTGCTTCTGCCTCTGCATTTAGAAACTCTGTTTGTAAACTGGATAGTTGTGCTATAGCAGCAACGATAGGAGCATGGTCGAATGTAGCTCCTACCCAGTGTACATTGTCTATATCATGTACTTTTCGATATTCCTTTTTGGAGAGTTGATAGAATAATTGACGGATTAGTAAGGTATCATCCGGATTTGATTTGGAAAAATCATCCGGAGTTGAAGATGAAAAACTGAATGACAGATTTGATTCGGGAAGTGTATAGGTCCCTAATAATTCGGTTATTGTGTTTCTGAATTGGATGAGACGGTTCCAAACTTCCATTCCTTCACCGGAGGGATGTTTTATATCAGTACTTTCTCCTATGAGAATTCGCATCGGGTCATCATATCTGTCTTTTGCTTTTATAAGTGATAAGTCAAGCAAGTATGGGACAGTCTGGTCATTTTTGACAATTTCATTTTTGTCTTCACCACATTCTTCAAGAAGTCGTATCTTAAGCTGATCAATGTAAAGGATGTTTTCTTCAGTAGCTGAACGAATCTTTTCTGCTATGGTAAACCATAGCTCTGCTGATTTAGCACGAAGAGGATCAGAAGTGTCGGAAGCAACTTCTTTTAAACTGTCAAAAGAGTAATTTCCTTTTTTTCTTACCGTCTGATTTGCTTCCTGTACATTATTGTCAATTGATACGAAAGCTTCAATTATTTCTTTTGATACATTAAGTGCCAGAAGTGCGGTAAGTACCAGGTACATCATACCGATCATTTTCTGTCTTGGGGTTTCTTTTGCTCCTGCCATGATATTTTGCTTTTGGTTCATCATGAGAATGCAGGGGGGAGAGAATAGTAACAAAAAAAAACTCCGCTCATATCTGAACGGAGTTTTTTTAATTCATATTGTGTAAGACTAGAAGTCCCAAACATCATGTTCTATCATGCGCATGTTTTCAGTAATTCGCTGAGATTCATACAAAGCATCTACACCGGCTTTAAACGTTTCCACTTTTCTATCGTAGACATTACTCTCTTTATAAATTGTCGAGTTGAACTGACGTTTCCAGAATAAGTCATCAAACGAGAACCACTGAGCGTCATTGTGTGTGTTGAAAACGAAGTAATTGTTAAACACAAATCTACATTGTGGGAAGTACAACCAGAAAAGCTCTTTCATTCCCGAAATAGAACCTGTATTAGGATCAGTGTCATATGTTACCGGACACAAACCAAGGATTCTAACATCCATTACCGATCTTTCTTTATCAAAGAACCAGTCTTCTTTTACCCGGTATTGAACAACATCCTTAGAAAGAACCCAGTTCGTATCACGAGGAGGATATACATAGTTCCCATTTATATCTAATGAGTCGTCTCCGTATATATCAACCAACGGAAGATCTGACTCAGGCCCTAACGTTCCTAAATAATAGAACAATTGGTCTCTGAATAAACTATCCGTATAATAGTTCTTTCCGGGAGGAGGAACGATCGGGTACTTGAATGAATCACCATCCTTTATGAAAAAAGCTAAAGGGTTATATGGTGAGTAGACAGTAAGGTCTCCATTAAGTACGTGAGTTTTGATTACCGTCCAAAGTGACCATCTTGTTGAGTGACGAACCCAGTTATTATCTGCATCGTACTCATCAAATGGAAAGTACATGGAATGGTTAATCTTCTCACGCATGTCAATTGCTCTCCACACACGATTTGACCAAATCACATCCGCCTCTCTTACGTGTTCGTAAGGAATCATTCTTTTCGTCGGAATGTGCTGTTGGATATAAACCCCGTCGATTACGTTTGGCGAAGGATTATTGATAGGTCCTCCGTTGATGTCTACCTGCGCAAACATCAAGCCTCCCGCCATAACCGATACCACACTTGCAATTAAACTTTTCATACGCATTCGTTTTTTATTATCTTACCTTGAAGGTACCTCCGGACTTACGTGCTCTACCATCAGGACCAACGACAGTACACATGATTGATACTGTGTTACCAGGACGAGCCTGCTTGATCAGGTTAAGAGCTCTTGGTGTAAGTGCTGCTCCGGCCCCATTTTCGGGTCTTGGAGCTCCTGTTACGTTAACCTCCCAGGATTTTACTGTAAAGTTTGCTTCCAATGGAATTTCCGGTCCGTATTTTGCAAACAAGCGAGACTGAGATTTGATGGTCGCTGAAGGAGCATCAGACCCATCCTCAAGACTTCCAAGATAGATACTTGGTTTTGGCATGTTGTTTACACGGAATTTAAAGTCTCCTAATTTTGCCGTAGTTCCGTCTTCTGAAACTCCCTGGATAATGATCGTTGCTTCACGTCCTGATCCAGGACTAGCAATGTACATACCATTTGATCCTTTGGAAATAGTAACGTTACCACCTGATACAAGTCTGTAATCAGGGAAACCGGAAGCAGCTCCGATTACTTTATTTTGGTAACCACGGTATAAAACATTCATTTCAGGAAGGGATACAGCTCCGGTAGGTTTACCTACTGTATACTTAAATTCCCATGGTTTCCAGGTTGTTTCTCCTCGTTCTTTAACACCGATTACACCCGAAACAGTGTATTCTCCCGGAGAAGAACCTCTAAGACCAATTTTTCCTGCCGTTTCTGTCCATGTCCCCGGATCTTCAGAGTTGATACCATACTTAATTTTCGATACTTCGTTCGAATCGTAAGCGGCAATCATAACACTAAGATCAAGAGAGTCTCCCTGATTAATATACCCTGTACGAGCAAACGCTAAAGGCTCAATTTTGTTAAAGTTGAACGATGGGGCGTCTATTTTACTTAACATGTATTCAGCTGCTACTGACTCCGCGTTGATAATATCAACCTTTAAAGCAGTAAACATTGCTGCTGCTGCAACAATAGGAGCATGGTCAAACATAACTGATGGCCAAGGCATCATTTTCGTTTTCCCAGCATCTTTAACCTCTAGTTTTTCAGGAAGTGTCATACTTCTGTAAAACTTAGCGATCTTAGCAGTGTCAATTGGGTTTGCCGTCTTTAAAGCATCATTCAACCCATCTATGCTAGAAGGGGGAGTAAATGAATATTTTTTATCTCCCAACTTGTAATCTGCCATCATGATAGAGACATTGTTTCTGTACTCATGAATCGTTTTACGAATGTTAAGACCTCTTTCAATTGGCTTTTCAGGGTTTCCTCCGATGAACATATTGGTAGGAATATCGTAGTTATCCATCGCACTGATATCCATCAGGGATTTTAACTCTGTAATATTACCTTCGCTATCCTTGTCAGCGACCCAGTCTTTACCACCTTCAGCCTGCTTAATCATCTCATTACTCTCTGAAAGAATATAGCCAACGACTTTTGCAGTCTCTTTTTTCATTTCTTCAGCTTTTCCACTCCAAAGGTTGAAAGTAGACATGTCACCTTTTGTAGCGACTAAAGCTGCTTTTTTCTTATCAAACTCACCGTATAATCCAGAGACTGTGTTGCTGATAACGTTACCACTTGCATCCAGTTTGTCATTAATTGTAATGAACGCGGCTATAATCTCTTTTGATACGTTAAGTGCCAGAAGTGCGGTAAGTACGAGGTACATCATACCGATCATCTTCTGTCTTGGGGTTTCTTTTCCTCCTGCCATGTTTAATTAACTTTTTGGTTATTTAAATTAGTTAATGAAATATTACCTACGCTAATTAAGGATATATATCCTTGTTATTAGTCGCGAGTAATAGTCATGGCTTTCAGCATATTACCATATACCTGGTTAAGGCTTGTCAAGTTTTTACTCAACAATTCCATATTCTCTTTGTACAATTTAGTATCTTCAACTGAAGCAGAAAGGTTGGCCATCATATCTGCTACCTGACCCTGGAATTTCTCAGTTGCTTCAAGGTGTTGTGTAGAACCTTTCAATTGAAGCTCATAAACATTGTTAAGAGCAGAAAGGTTCTTAGATACTTTTTGCATTTGTTCACCAAATGATTGCCCTTCTTCTGTTCCTGAAGTAAGTCCCATCAATGATTCTGAAGCACGCTCATACGAGTGAGATAGTTTTTTCACTTGCTCAGAAGCTGAAGATAAACTGTCTACGTATGAATCTGTAGCAGCAGCAGCACTTGTTACTCCTTTTAGTTGTGCAGCATTTTCTCCAAGTGTGCGCATTCCATCACCTAATCTTTCCAATAAGGCACTGTCAATTTTTGCATCTTCGAGTAATTTGTCTAATTCTTCAGTAATACCTGTACCACCACCTCTTGAGTGACCTCCTCGTGCTGGTAATGCATCATGATCGTGATCTTCGTCATGACCTAATGCTAACTCCGGGTAAACAAGTGTCCAGTCCGGATCTTCATGAATCGGCTCAAATGCCGAGAAAATAAAGATAAGTGCTTCTGTTGACAGACCTGCAACAAGCATAATTCCCGCTCCCGGCCAGTGCATGATTTTAAACATCGCTCCGATAATAACTACCGCTGCACCGAATCCGTACAATTTCGCCATAAAGGCTTTCCACGCTTTACTTCCTGGTTTCATAGTTTCCTTGCTTTTTTTGGTTTTTAACTTAATTAACTAACTATTTGGTTTTTGATTTGTTTACGTAATTATTGTAACTGAATATCACTTTTCAGTTCTTCCCCACCTTCTTTTGTGAAGTCACGTCCTCCACGACCAAGGTGCGTCATAACGTTTCTGAATCCTACATACGATTTTGCTGTATCCTGATATTCGTATGTACGTGTACCAGTCTGCATGTAGTATCCGATGTCTTTCCAAGATCCTCCACGAATAACTTTTCTTTTCATGGCTGGTGGATCCCAGTCCATAGCATCATAACGGTACTCAGTATTTAGATCGTGAGAGAATTCGTACATCGACTCATCGTATGCTGTTTCACACCATTCGGCAACGTTTCCGGCCATACAGTATAGTCCCCAACCATTTGGATTGTAAGAGTATGCTTTGACTGTGTGGAAACCTCCGTCGTCAAAGTATCTTCCGCGCATTGGTTTAAAGTTTCCAAGGAAACATCCGGATGCGTTTCTAATGTAAGGACCACCCCATGGGTATTGTGATTGATCAAGATCACCTCTCGCACCTCTTTCCCATTCGGCCTCAGTAGGAAGTCGGAAATCGTTGACGAAAATATCACCCATAGAGATCAACCAGTTATTTAAAAGTTGTGTTCTCCATACGCTGAATGCTCTTGCCTGAACCCAGGTAATACCGACAACAGGGTAGTTGTCATAAGCCGGATGCCAGAAGTACATATTTGTCATAGGATCATGGAACGAGTATGTAAAGTCACGAACCCAACAAAGTGTATCCGGGTAGACATTGATCACTTCGTTAATGATGAATCGTTGACGGTTAGCATGACCTCTAATCGCATTGTTTTGACCAATTTTGTTGAACCAACCGAAGTCTGAATCTTCTCCCTGAGGTTCCTCGGTAAATGGATGCGGAGGGGTATTAAGCTCACGGTGTTCATCTGCAAGTTTGTTTCCATCCTTATCGTAACCGTTCGGAGTAATTTCTATACGACCTCTTCGGGCAGCTTCTCTAAGATTAATCCAGTAGTATCTGAATTTTAGCTTACGTGTATCAATTTCTCTTCTTTTGTAGAATCTTTCATTAGTCGGGTAATACATATCCGCTAAAAGAGGAACTAACTCCGGATCTGAATAATCCAGTCGTCTATCCCAATTCAGATTAAAGAATTCTCTGTTTATAGCGCGATCAGATGCATCGTATTCAACATACTCAAGAGCTCCTTCGTCAAAATACTCATCCGAATAGTTGATCCAGTCGCTTGCCATGTCATCATCTTCGATTGTTTCGTAGATTTTTTCACGAGCGATAGAGTCTCTTACCCAGTAAACAAACTGACGGTACTCATTGTTCGTAATTTCAGTCTGGTCCATATAGAACGCCTGAACTGAAACTGTTTTTGTACGTGTCTGGTGAAGAAAAGGAACATCCTGATCGTTTTGTCCCATCTGGAACGAACCTGCAGGAACGTAAATCATACCAAGAGGAATCTCCGGATGGTAAGGACCTCTCCCCTGCACACCAATCAAGTGTCCTGTTCGTGTAGAGCACGAGTACAGAAACACTGCGACTAAACCTAATAACACTAGTTTTCTCATTCTACCTCAATTTAAATTCCGGTCAACTTTAACTTTCTACAGGATCAATTTCTTTAGTTATAACGGAATTTCCTTTTGTTTGGTTACAATTTCCCTTTAACTTTTTTTTACAACCATCTTGGGTGAGCACTTTTTGTGATCGGTGGTGGTGGTATAATGTAGCAGTATTTCAGCATGATTTCATGCGTACCCCATGATGGTTTGATATACTTATTAGCAGTGATGTCATACGAGTAACCAAAAGAAGCTTTTCCGGGACCTAAATTCATTGAAGCTCCCAATAAAATAAGGATAGATTCTCCGGTGCGGTATCCAACTCCTCCGTATAACAATTTGTTCCAGAAAAGACGTGCTGTGATATCAGCAGAGAACTTTCTGAAGTCAGTACGCATCAACGTGTTTAAATCCAGGTCAAATTCTTGGTTTGTCCCGAATAACTGATCGAATCGATATCCTCCCATCAGATAATAGTGACGGGAAGTATTGAAATTAACAGTACTTAAAGTCGGATCCTGAAGGATAGATTGCGTCATGTGCGTGGACGAAATCCCAACATAGTAATTCTGCGAGCCTTTCCAGTATAAACCAAAGTTCATGTCGAAATTTGTACCGGAAAAAGCATTGGGAAGGTAATTATCCACATCTGTCTGAGGTGTTACCCAGGTTGGAGACATTGCGAAATTTACAATTCCCAAACCGAGTCCCATACCTAATGTTCCTGCGTTTCCAAGACCGAGGTGATAGGAGTAATTAATCAGAAGATTATTTTGACGGTTAAATCCAATCGCATCATGATAAAACGATATACCTAAACCACTGTTGATCCATCTGTCGAGGTTAGCCTCAACATTGAAAACAACAGAGTTGGGAGCACCGTTGAACTTATCCCATTGATTACGATACAAAAGAGTACCACAAATTCCTTCTTCAATTCCAGTAGAGCCGGGGTTGACTGATAACTTGTCATACATGGAATGTGTCATCGCTCTGTCTTGCTGAGCAAAAAGCCCGGAAAGCATAGCCAGTGAAAACACTGATAATACAAGTATTTTTTTCTTCATAGACAACATATTGTAGTGTGCTAAATCACATTAATTAGCATGTATTTTACACCTAATATGGCGACTAAAATAAATAAAATTATTTAGAAAAAAGATTTTTTTTGAAAATGATTTAAGTTTTCCACAGTATTTTGTGAATCCGTCAGAAATTATTGAGACTTAAATGAGTTTCTGGTAGGTTTTCCACCAAAGATCCGGGATTTCATTTTTAGAAGCAGTCAAATAATCTTCGTAATTGCAGGGGACCATAAAGTGGCGTTGAAAGCGGGATCCTGACTGCGGAGGGTAGGGGACTTCCATCCACCAGCGATCAGATCTGTCGCTTTTATAGAATGTAATCTCATCTTTAAAATCCTGAATGGATACAAGGTATTTTGAGTAGCCAGATTTGCTGCCAACTGGAAAATCATGTTTACGATTATTGATCCCATCGATCAAATGCCAGATGATTTGTGCTGCCAGGTGGTCGTCAGCTGGGTTGGGGTTGGATTCGGGAAATAAATTATACAAACCAAAGGAAGTTAGTTTATCACTGAATCCTGCGTAGCGAGCTATTTGACAGGCTTGTTCGCCATAGAACCCATTGGGTGAATCATTGTACTCTGAACGGAAGTCACTGGCACGAATAGACATGAGGTCAAAGCTTAAGATATCGCAGTTGCGAATGAGAGGTTCGGCAACTTTAAAATCCTGATTAAAAGCACCCAGTCTGCAGGTGTCAAAATACATGTTTTCAAAAAGATCCAATTCCGAAGGCAGAACAAAATAGGTTTGATAACCTATGTTGCTGAAATTGAAAAGGAAATTAGGTTGATGGAGCAAAATAGAAGAAAGATAGCCATTGTACGAAATTGCTTTTTCAGGATTCCCCAAGTCAAATCTATTATCGACGACAACCATGTTTACTGCCTGTTCAAGTTGTTCGTATCCTTTAAACTGGGCGTAGGTGAGGTCCTGCCCACCTCCGATGATAACGGGGATGATGTCTTTTTTGACGAGTTCGCTAATCACATTGGTTAATGCAAAATAGGTGTCTTCGATTTTTTTTCCAGGTCGGATATTTCCCAGATCGACCAATTTTCTTTTCCAATTTGTTGTGGGGGTTAGGTGAGCAAGGTGTTTGCGAAAGTTATCGCGTATTCCGACACCGGTTTCCTTAGTATTCATGCCTCTGAACTCCGGCACGTAGAGCAGTGCAATATCACCTTTGTTTAGTTCAGGGAAAGAAGTTGCATACACTTCTATCTGTGTACCCAGACTTCCGTCGGTAAATTGATCCTTATCAAAATTTAACGGCTCAAAATAAATTGAAATATCATTCATTGTCCCTGACCACTATCCGGTTAATTATTTCTTTTTGCGAGTTGTTTTGCGTGCTCCCTTTTTCTTTTCGGGTTGATTCTGACTAATTTCAATACATTGTTCATACGTTAGATCTTCGGGAACAGCATCTTTCGGAAGTTTAAAGTTATTTTTTCCGATTTTCAGATAGGCTCCATATCTTCCGTTTAGCAATTGCATTGACTTATCTTCATCAAATGTTTTAATAATTTTGGCTTTATCAGCCGCTCGTTTCGCCTGTATGAGTTCGATTGCCCGTTCGGCGGTTATTGTCATGGGGTCATCCTCTTTTCCTAAAGAGGTAAATGCTCCGTCATGCTGAATATAAGGGCCAAAACGACCGTTGTTGACTTTTAGTTCTTTGTTTTCAAATTCCCCGATAATGCGTGGGAGTTTAAAAAGGTCAAGAGCTTCCTCTAATGTAATTGTATTGATGCTCTGATTTCCTTTTAACGAAGCAAATTGAGGTTTTTCTTCATCTTCACTGTCTCCGATTTGCACCATAGGCCCAAAGCGACCAATACGTGCAATTATAGGTTTACCGCTTTCAGGGTGTGTCCCCAATGTACGTTCACCGGTTGCGCGCTCTGAGTGTTCCAATGTGTTTTCTACATTTTCGTGGAAAGGTCCGTAGAATCCCTTTAGCATTTCTGTCCACTGAATCATTCCCTGGGCTATATCGTCAAACTGTTTCTCTACGTTTGCCGTAAAGTTGTAGTTCATTACCTTGTCAAAATGCTCTACTAAAAAGTCATTGACAACAATTCCTATATCAGTAGGAGACAGTTTATTCCTGTCTCGTCCTGTTATTTCTGTTTTTATTTCTTCCTGTATCGTTTCTGAGGTAAGATAAAGAACAGTATATTTTCGTTCTTCTCCTTCACGGTCAACTTTTTCAACATATCCTCTTTTTTGGATAGTAGAAATGGTTGGTGCGTATGTTGAAGGGCGACCAATACCCAACTCTTCAAGTTTTTTTACCAAAGAAGCTTCTACATATCTGGCGGGCGGTCGTGAGAAACGCTGTGTAGCAGTAATTCCGTTTTGTTCGAGGGGTTCACCTGGAGAGACTTTTGGGAGGAGTCCTGCTGTTTCTTCTTCCTCTTCATCATCAACATTCGATTCAAGGTAAACTTTCAGGAATCCGTCAAATAGAATAACTTCGCCTTTTGCCTGGAAAATATCAGATAACTTTTCGTTTCCTATTTTTATTGTCGTACGTTCAAGTTTTGCATCAGTCATTTGTGAAGCGATAGCCCGTTTCCAGATCAAATCGTACAAGCGGACTTCATCCCGGTCACCGTCTACCTCTGATTGGTTAAAGTTCGTAGGGCGAATGGCTTCGTGTGCTTCCTGAGCTCCGGCACTCTTAGTTGTGTATTGTTTGGGTTGGCTGTATTCTTCTCCGTAATTTGAGATAATTGCGCTTTGAGCGGCAGAAACGGCATCCTTAGACAGATTTACACTATCGGTACGCATGTATGTGATACGTCCGGATTCATACAGGCGCTGAGCGACTTGCATGGTTCGCGTTACTGAAAAACCTAATTTCAGGGATGCTTCCTGTTGAAGTGTACTGGTGGTGAACGGAGCTGCTGAAGATTTTTTTGCAGGTTTAGTTTGTACATCCAAAACCGAAAAATCGACAGTTTTGCAATCTTCAAGGAAAGAACGGGCATCATCAAGTGTACCCATATTGTGCATCAGATCAGCTTTTATCAGATCTTTCCCTTTTTTGAATTGTCCCTGTATTTTATAGTATGATTCCGAAGCAAAGCTTTGAATTTCTCTTTCCCTTTCTACAATTAACCGTACGGCAACCGATTGTACGCGTCCTGCTGAAAGAGAAGGTTTTACTTTTCTCCACAAAACAGGAGAAAGTTCAAAACCAACCAGTCGGTCGAGTATTCTGCGAGCCTGTTGAGCATCTACCAGTTTGTCGTTTATTTCCCGTGGGTTTTCTATCGCACGAAGTATAGCTGTTTTCGTAATCTCGTTAAATGCAATACGCTTGGTTTTATCCTTTTTTAGCCCTAATGTTTCAAAAAGATGCCAGGAAATAGCTTCTCCTTCACGATCCTCATCGGTAGCGAGCCATACAATTTCTGCTTCCTTGGCTAATTTTTTCAACTCGGTTACTAACGCCTTCTTGTCGGGAGATACCTCGTATTGAGGTTCAAAGTTTTTCTCGATATCTACAGCTAACCCTTTGCTTGCCAGATCACGTACGTGGCCATAGCTGGATTTGACAATAAAGTCTTTTCCAAGATAATTTTCAATAGTCTTTGCTTTAGCGGGTGACTCGACGATAACTAAATTTTTGCTCATATTCGGCGTTCAATACATTCTTTCCCGAAATCCGATTGATTTCAGGATTTTTTTGCAAAATAAATTGAAATTAATTCGAAAAGCAAACTTAGTTTTTTCAGAGTAAGAAAAAGAAGAAGGAGATTAGTAGTGGAATGACCAATGTAAAAGCGGGTGAAACTTGTTTATAAGGGGCGTGTTTATCAGTGAAACATTTAATATTGTTCTCAAAAGATACTTGAAGTAAGGAGGCGTTTTATATTATTTGTTTTTTTAACAAACTGCCATTTTGTCACCCAAAACATATTGTGTACTTTTGCTTTTTGATTTTATTCAACAGTTTTGATTATGAGCAATACCGCGTTATTTGGTGATAAAACAATTATAGAAGAACGGCAGGGAGAAGCGATGGAGATGGAAGGGCCTGTTGCAAGCAATGGTAAAAAATTGTTTTTGGAAAGTTACGGCTGCCAGATGAACTTTTCCGATAGTGAAATTGTTGCCTCTGTTCTTATCCGGGAGGGGTATACAACAACCAAAAATGAAGATGAGGCAGATGTTGTTTTGTTAAATACATGTTCGATTCGTGAAAACGCAGAACAACGTGTGCGAAACAGACTGACAGAGTTTAAAAAACGAAAAGAGAATAAACCATCCTTAGTAGTAGGTGTTCTTGGCTGTATGGCGGAACGCCTTAAAACTAATTTACTGGAGGAAGAGAAGTTGGTGGATCTGGTTGCAGGTCCTGATGCATATCGTGATTTACCGAACCTTATTATAGAGGTAGAGGGTGGACAGAAGGCGGTGAATGTTCTCTTATCAAGAGAAGAGACGTACGCTGATATCAGCCCGGTGCGATTAGATCAAAATGGTGTGACAGCCTTTATCTCAATTATGCGTGGATGTGATAATATGTGCTCATTCTGCGTTGTTCCGTTTACACGGGGTCGTGAACGTAGTCGTGATCCGCACACTATTGTAGAAGAAGCACAGGAGCTTTTTGATAAAGGATACCGGGAGGTTACTTTGTTAGGTCAAAATGTGGACTCGTATCGTTGGAACCTTACTAAAAAGGGAGAAATAGAGAATCCGGAAAAACCAACCGTGAATTTTGCACAGTTACTGGAGATGGTTGCTTTGGTAGATCCTGAGTTGCGTATCAGATTTTCAACTTCTCACCCTAAGGATATGACAGATGAAGTTCTGATGACAATGGCGAAATACGAAAATATCTGCAAGTATATTCACCTTCCGGTTCAGTCAGGGAGTACACGTGTGCTCGAAAAAATGAACAGAGGTTACTCCCGGGAATGGTATATTGATCGTATCGATGCTATTCGTAAATATATGCCGGATTGTGCCATCTCTACAGATATTATCACCGGTTTTTGCACGGAAACAGACGAAGATCATCAGGATACATTATCGCTTATGGATTATGTACAATATGAGTACGCTTATATGTTTAAATATTCTGAGCGTCCTAAAACATTAGCAGAGAGAAAATACGAGGATGATGTACCTGAGGAGGTTAAGCAGAAGCGTTTGCTGGAAGTGATTGATAAGCAGCAGGCTCATTCACTGATGCGCAATGAACAGGCTGTTGGAAAAGTATATGAAGTGCTTATTGAGGGTACTTCAAAACGTTCTGATGATCAGTTATTCGGTCGTAACTCACAGAATGCGGTGATCATTTTCCCGAAAGGGGACTTGAAGAAAGGACAGTATGTGAAAGTAAGAGTTATATCGTGCACAGCAGCTACCTTGTTAGGAGAGGTTGTAGCCGGTTAATCAAAGAAATTACATGAATTTACAGCAGGTAAAACAACGGTTCGGAATTATAGGAAATCATCCTGGTTTAAACAGGGCGTTGGAAGTAGCTATGCAGGTAGCGCCTACTGACATATCGGTATTGGTAACAGGTGAAAGCGGTACGGGAAAAGAAATAATCCCACAGGTTATTCACCACTTAAGTTCACGAAAACACGGTGAATACATAGCTGTTAACTGCGGAGCGATCCCGGAAGGAACGATAGATTCTGAATTGTTTGGTCACGAAAAAGGTTCCTTTACAGGTGCTGCCGGTACTCGAAAAGGCTATTTTGAAGTTGCCGATGGTGGAACTATTTTTCTGGACGAAGTAGCCGAGTTACCTATGCAAACACAGGTTCGGTTATTACGTGTGCTTGAAACGGGAGAATATATCCGGGTTGGATCTTCAAAGCCACTGAAAACAAATGTTCGCGTTGTTGCGGCGACTAATGAAAATATGATGCAGGCAATCCGCAAGGGAAAATTCCGGGAGGATCTATTGTATCGTTTGAGTACGGTCCCTATTCAATTGCCTGCACTGCGTGAAAGAAAAGGGGATATTTATTTGTTGTTCCGGAAGTTTGCGAATGACTTCGGAGAGAAATATCGTATGCCTCCCATTCGTCTTACAGATGATGCTGTATTGGTACTTGAAAATTATTCATGGCCCGGTAATATCCGTCAGTTGAAGAATATTGTTGAGCAAATTTCCGTTATCGAAGAAAACCGGGATGTGGATGTTCAGAAGTTAGTGTCTTATCTTCCGGCTGAACAGGAAACACTTCCGGGTACAATCGGAGGGAATTCAAAAGATGATTTTTCGGAAAGAGAATTGATGTATAAATTTCTCTTTGATATGAAAAATGATCTCAATGAATTGAAAAAACTGGTGTATGAACTGGCTCAGAGTAATGGAGAAGTGCATCTTGACCAGGATCAGACAGCAATGCTGAATAAGCTTTATAAAACGATGTCTCCGGTTGACGAGGGGCACATGTTACAACCCGGAACAGCATATTCTCCGGAAGTTAGTTCATCACGGGATGTATATTCGGATGGTGACGTGGAAGATGTTGAAGAACATGAAGAGGTAGAAGAGTCTCTTTCGTTGGAAGACCGCGAAAAAGAGTTGATCAAAAAGGCATTGGAGAAGCATAGGGGAAAGCGTAAGTATGCAGCTAGAGAGTTGGGGATTTCTGAGCGAACTCTGTATCGAAAAATAAAGGAATACGATCTAAATTAACGGATATATGCGTTTTTACCTTAGTCTATTGACTGTTTTTGTTTTGATGACATCTTGTTATCCTACGAGTATCAGTTTTAAGGATAATTCTATGGATCCGGAATTGAAAACGTTTACGGTGATTAACTTTGAACAATCCGCTCCGAATGCTCCGGTTAACTATCCGATTAGTTTTACAGAGTTCCTGAAGGATGGTGTACTTGGAAATACCAAATTGAAACTGGACCAATCCGGAACATCCTCCGCACATCTAATTTTTTCAGGGGTAGTTACTGACTATTCTATTTCACCGGTTTCTATACAGGGAGATAGTCAGGCTGCACTTACCCGTCTGACTATTTCTATGCGGATTGAAGTAGAGAATACGCTAAAACCGGAGAAAAGCTTTACAGTTAATCCCAGACGATTTGCTGATTTTGACAGTAATCAGGATTTGAATTCGGTAGAGAGCCAATTGCTGGAGGATATAAATCAACAGATTCTTCAGGATATTTTGAATAAATTGCAGTCTGACTGGTAATGAATCTTACAGAGTTAGCACATATCATTAAAGAGCCTTCGTTGGTTGGAGGAGATGTCATCGCAGATTTGAAAGGTTTGTGCGAGAGATATCCATATTGTGGGAGCTTTCATTTGTTGTATCTGAAAAGTCTTGCTGCGGATCAGTCTGTGAAGTTGGAAGAAGAATTACAACAGTATGCTTCTCACGTTTCTGATCGAACCACTCTTTATCAACTGATTCATTCGTTGGATAACAACGGAAAAGAGGAAGCTACTATTTCTCCTCAAGAGGAGAGTAGAGAAGAAGGCGTGGAAGAAAAACGGGAAGAAGCAGTTGTTTTTCTTCCTGAAGTGGAGTCGATTCAAGAAGAAGAGAGTGGGACAACTGAGATCGTTCAGGAGGGAGAGTCTGAAGAACACGATACAGAGAAAAAGTCTGAAGTAGAGGAGGAAAGAGAAGTAGAAAACGATCTCCTGGAGGAAGAGGTGTTAAGTACAGCTTTGAATGCCGTATTTGAACTGCGTGTGGATAGGGTTATTCCTGCTCCGGATGAAGAAGTTTCTGTTTCTCCTGATATTGAAGCGCATAGTGAAACGGAAGCGATTCAGGAACAAGGGGAGGAAAAGCAACAGACAGGAGAAGTATATACTGATGAGACGACAGGTGAACTTTCTTTTTCAGATTGGTTAAAGAAAGGGACCAAAATATCTTCTTCTCCTTCCGAAATTAAAGAGAGTACACCGCCTGAAGAGGAACGTAAAGAGCATGTGAGCAAACTTTTGGATAAGTTTATCGCAGCGGAACCCACAATTTCAAAACCTCGTAAAGAGTTTTACTCTCCGGCCAGAAATGCTAAAGAAAGTGTTAATGAAGGAAGCGTGCCGGTTAGTGAGACACTGGCCCGAATTATTGCACTACAAGGGAATTATCCAAAAGCAATTGCAATTTATGAGCAATTAATTTTGAAAAATCCGGAAAAAAAGAGTTTCTTTGCAACTCAAATTGCAGAATTAAAGGAAAAGCTTAACAATAAGTAAGATGGAACTATTATTAACACTATTAATTATAATTGCGAGTGTATTGTTAGTCGCAGTAGTCTTGGTACAAAATCCAAAAGGTGGTGGTTTGGCGTCAAATTTTGGTGCTCCCAGTCAGCTTGGAGGTGTGAAAAGAGCAAATGATGTGATTGAGAGGGCTACATGGACATTGGCAGGTGCAATTGCTGTGTTGACATTGGTTATGGTTATGATGAATAGCGGTGGTCAGCCGACTATACCATCTAATGATGGAGGAGCGACACAAACAGAAACTCCAGCAGGAGGTCAGCAGCCTCAATAGGAAGAAAAAATTAGAGAATAATAGGGAATGCCGATATAGTTAGTATATCGGCATTTTTGGTTAGTGTAACAAATATGCTACTACGTAAACACATCCTGCGGATTATAGGTCTTACTCTACTGATTCGGGTTGGGTATGTGTTATTCGCAATTACGGTTCAGAATATCTCGGATGAACTGGCATTTAATCCAACCTTTTCTGAGATAATTGGTCTTTTTAAGCGACACGATTCCTATTGGTACGAGAGAATTCATGATACCGGTTATCCGGAGGTGCATTCTGAAAAAGAATTGGGATGGAATGACGGGGAAAACTTTTATCAGTCTCCGTGGGGATTTATGCCTGGTTATCCGCTGCTTGTTAAAAGTGTTTCTTTATTGACCGGATTCGATTTTACTTACTCGGCATTTATTATCTCTATTCTCTTTTCAGCTTTGGCGGCTATTCTTTTGTACTGGTTATCGATGATTTGGTGGCAGGATGCGGAAAAAGCCTATTTAACAACGTTGCTTTTTATTCTGATGCCCTTTCAGTATTACTTGTTTATGTTGTATTCTGAATCGGTCTACTTAACCTTTTTGTTGGGTGCTTTACTGGCTGTTCATTACCGGAAGTTTTGGCTAATGGGATTTTTGTTGTCAGGATTAGTTGTTATGAGAGCCAATGGGATTGTAATGCTAATTCCTGTGTTGGTTTACCTGCTTGAAAATAACGCGTTAAAATTTTCTGATATAGCCTGTTTCAGAAAGGGAGCTATTCGATTACTGATACCTTTTGTACTTCCCTTGTTGACCATGTCTTTCTACCTGTTTTTCCAGTATAAGATGACCGGAGATCCATTTGCTTACTCCACAGCTCAAAAGGCGGGGTGGTACAGAGAGTTTACTTTTCCCTTGTTTTCGCTGTTTAACCACGGGAGTTTTACTGTCCAGTTTAATTCTGTATATACCTTATTGTTTTTCTTTATTGCTTTCTTGTACAGAAAACAGTTTCCCTTATCGTTTAATCTCATTATCTGGATCAGTCTGTTGCTTCCTTTGTCGGCAGGAACACCGGTTGCCATGACACGTTATATATCGGTTATTTTTCCTCTGTTTTTTATTTATACGAACTGGATAAAAGACTCGCGAAATAAATGGATTGTCTTTTCTCTAGGTTTTGTAATACAGTTATGGACATTTTATTACTGGTTAATTTCAGATCCATTCAGTCAGTAAAATGTCAGGATGTCAGAAATGCTGACATTTTTTTATTCCGAGTCTGCTTTTTTGGCAAATTTTAGAATTGGCATAAAATTCGTTTAAAAGATTAGCAGTTCAAAATGTAGTTTAAACACAAATAAAAGAGTTATGTCAACAGTATTAAAACCATTAGCCGACAGAGTGTTGGTGGAATCGGCACCGGCTGAAGAAAAAACTGCAAGTGGAATTATTATTCCGGACACAGCAAAGGAGAAACCGTTGAAAGGTACAGTTATAGCCGCAGGTCCTGGAAAGACAGACGAGCCTATGACGGTCAAAGTTGGAGACTCTGTAATCTACGGACAGTACTCAGGAACGGAAATTAAATTAGATGGAAAGACTTACCTGATTATGCGTGAGTCTGATATTTACGGTATTGTTGAAGGTTAATTAAAAAACGAAAAAAATGGCAAAGGAAATTTTCTTTGATGTAGAAGCACGCGACAAACTGAAAAAAGGTGTTGATGCGTTAGCAGATGCGGTAAAAGTTACGTTGGGACCAAAAGGGAGAAACGTAGTTATTGATAAAAAATTCGGAGCTCCGCACATCACGAAAGATGGGGTATCTGTAGCAAAAGAAGTTGTGTTGAAGGATGTGGTTGAAAACCTGGGAGCACAAATGGTGAAAGAGGTTGCTTCTAAAACAGCTGATATTGCCGGTGATGGTACTACAACAGCAACCGTTTTAGCTCAGGCGATGATCAATGCTGGTTTGAAGAATGTAGCGTCCGGAGCAAACCCTATGGATCTTAAGCGTGGAATGGACAAGGCGGTTATAGCCGTTGTTGAAAAGCTTAAAGAAATCTCGCAAGGTTGTTCGGACAATGATCAGATTAAGCAGGTAGCTTCTATTTCTGCAAATAATGACGATACTATTGGAGCTTTGATTGCTGAGGCAATGAAAGTGGTTGGTAATGACGGTGTAATTACGGTAGAGGAAGCAAAAGGTACAGAAACTGAAGTGAAAACTGTAGAAGGAATGCAGTTTGACAGAGGATACCTTTCGCCCTACTTTGTTACAAATACAGACAAGATGATCGCTGAATTGGAGAATCCTTACATTCTGATTACAGATAAGAAGGTGTCTAATATGCGTGAGCTACTTCCTGTTCTCGAGCCGGCAGCTCAGTCCGGACGTCCGATGTTGATTATTGCTGAAGATGTAGATAGCGAAGCGTTGGCTACACTTGTAGTAAACAGAATAAGAGGGTCTTTGAAAATTGCTGCTGTTAAAGCTCCCGGATTTGGAGACAGAAGAAAGGCAATGTTGGAAGACATCGCTGTTCTTACAGGTGGGCAGGTAATTTCTGAAGAGCGTGGTCTGAAATTGGAAAATGCTACATTGGACATGTTAGGTTCTGCCGAAAAAGTGGAAATTGATAAGGACAATACAACAGTAGTGAACGGTAGCGGACAGAAAGCTGACATTGATGCTCGCGTTGCGCAAATTCGTGCTCAGATTGAGACGACTACTTCAGATTATGATAAGGAAAAATTACAGGAACGTCTGGCTAAACTGGCAGGGGGAGTAGCCGTATTGTATATCGGTGCAGCTACCGAAGTAGAAATGAAGGAGAAAAAAGACCGCGTAGACGATGCTCTTGCTGCAACAAGAGCGGCAGTTGAAGAAGGTATCGTACCTGGTGGTGGTGTTGCTCTTATTCGTGCTATCGATATTCTTGAAGGAATGAAGGGAGAGAATGAAGACGAGACGACTGGAATTGCTATCGTAAAACGTGCTATCGAAGAGCCGCTTCGCCAAATTATTGCTAATGCAGGTGGAGAAGGTGCAGTGATTGTACAAAAAGTGCGTGAAGGAAAAGATGATTTCGGATACAACGCACGTACGGAAACTTTTGAAAATTTGTTTGCTTCAGGAGTAATCGATCCGACAAAAGTAACACGTATTGCTATTGAGAATGCATCTTCTATCGCAGGAATGTTGTTGACAACAGAATGTGTGATTGCGGATGAGCCGGAAGAAGCAGGAGCTGGAATGCCGGGCGGAATGCCAGGTGGAATGCCGGGAATGATGTAATCCTAAAACAGGCATTTTCAAATCGGTATCCTATTTCCCGACTTGTTTCGGATAATATGGCCGACAATATATAGAGAAGCCGTTCGTCGTAAGATGAACGGCTTTTTCAGTTTTTTAATGGGAAGCAAAGATTATCTTTGTACAAAATTTTAACCATGAGCGATAACGTAATCACAGTAACTATAATTGACAGAGAGGGGACAGCGCATCAGTTGGAAGGGCCTACAGATATGAATATGAACATTATGGAGCTATGTAAAGCTTACGAGCTACCTGTAGAAGGTGCTTGCGGAGGTATGGCAATGTGTGCTACCTGTCAGTGTTACCTTGAATCAGACACCGAACTTCCTGAACAAAGCGATGCTGAATTGGACATGCTGGATCAGGCCTTCTTTGTGAAAGATAACTCGCGTTTGGGATGTCAGATTCAATTAGCCGATAAAATCGACGGCATTGTTCTTCGATTGGCTCCTGAAGCTTGATTTAGAAAACGAAAACCAACCCCAGACGAAGCGAAAGTATACTGAACATTCCTTCACGCGCCAATACATCCTGAAAGTTTGTGTTCAGAATTCGTTCGGATATCCGTTCCATATCTGAGTTGGTATCAAATAATGTCTCATTAGCCATTCTTTTTCCCCGATTAGGGAAAGCGTAACCAACACGCATGTCGTAACCGAACTCAATCATCATAAAACGAGTGATCGGGTAGTTAATACTTGCTGAATAAAAGAAATCAAGACCCCAGTAGTTGTTTTTAAACCCTTCGGGAGCTATAAGCTGATGTGTTTCAAGAGGTCCTGTCGCTCCATATTCCCCTGGAAGTATAGGGCTTCCAGCAAAATAATACTCCTTATTTGTATTCATTTGCATTACCGAAAACCCTAATCCAAATGTATGGCTGATTCCCATGGGTAACAGGGATTTCTTAGGCGATAATGTAATCACGGGTCGAAGAGAAAATACATTAAACTTAGGGGAGCTGATTCTATTGGGATTAATAGTATAGTTCCCGTAAATATTATCACCATAGTAATCATAGTCACTATAGTAATAATTATTATTTGAGGAGCCGAAAACGTTATTACCTGCCTGATAAGTTGTGTATTGCCCCATAATACCGATAGCAAGATTCCTTTTGATCAGACGTTTGTATGAAAAGTTAACATTCCATTTAAACAGATTTTTTTTCTCATCGAAACTGTCATCGGATTCGTTATACTTGTTATAATTAAGATTATTAACATCTCCTACTTCAGGTAGGATAATAGGAAGAACCCGAATACCTCCTCCCGTGCTAATAGAGAACATATTCTTTTTTCCCAGAAATCCGGAGTTTTGTGCATGCATATTGGCAAGAACAACAAAAAGAAACAGGGATGTTAGTGTGTATTTATTGAAAGTAGTCATTGCTTTTATTGATCTGTGGTTTTATTAATTTGATTAAGGAAGTCATACATAAGTGCTTCCATTTCCATTTTAGAGGTGAATCCTGAAATCTGCTGATTGGTAAATACGTTAAAAGCGTAGGTATCAAGATCAAAAACAGCTACACCAAAATTAGTATAGAAAGACTTCATAAAAGTCACCGGTCCGGCGATCAGCCATACGGGAGGGAGGATACTATAGAATACAATTTTTCGGGGAGATAGGCGCTGGTGTACTGATTGAACAATAATAAACGCAACTTTTCCGGTTCCAAAATCATTTATAATTTCTTTGTTAAGATTGTAATCAACCGGAAAAACACTCACTTCTTCGTATTCGATAAGGTGAGAAAGACTGTTAACCAAAGCCGCTTTCTGATTGTACATATAGGTTCCGTGTGATTTATATTCAAGCGATCCAACCTTGTATACACTTACGTTTGAATTTCCATGAAACCTTTCCACTACTTCACGAAGATCAATTTCCAGTTTTTCTGACTTTTCAATATCAATATCATTTCCTTTCACCTGAATGGCACGAGGTTCTAAAAGGATAATTTCTTCAAGCCCCATCTGAATTTTTTCTTTTTCTTCCTGCTTCTTTAATTGTTTTCTTTCTGAATATGCAAGCTGACGTTTTTTCTCTTCCTCTTCTTCTTTCGCCTCCAGATCACTCTTGTGGGAGTCGTAGGATTGCTTGAAGTGGTCATCTTTGATGATATCATTTAACGCATACAGATAAAAGTCATCCTCGTCGAATTTATCATCTTTAGAAGTTGCTACTTCTTTTGCTCCTGTACTTCTTTTTATTTTTTCGTATTTAGAGAGTTCTTTTTCCTCTTTTATAACTGCTGTAGTATCAGTGGAAGTAAGACTATCAGCCTGGTTTAACTCATCCAGACTTTTTTGGAAAGCATCGTAAGCTTCCTGATAGCTAATTTCATAATAATCACTGATTTTAAAATTCTTTTCGCGAGCCAGGTGCTGTATGGCATATTGGTAGATCGCTTCAACTTCACCATCTTCCGGAAATTGTTGCTTTATATCTGCTACTTGTCGGAACGCAACGGTTACAAGTTGTTTTTTGTCCAGTTTTTTCAGAAGTTGATGAAGTTGGTGAGGGTCTCCCTGTACCTTTGACGGAGAAGTTGTTACTGAAGTGTACCGGCCTTCTACTTTAAAAGCAAGTAACCCTGCCCAGGCTTTCGCCTTACAAATCTGTAGATACTTATTATTCGGAAATTCCTGTTCAAGCAGGTAAATACTGTAAATAGCATCTCCGTAACGGAATGCGTACAGGTCATTACGAACAGTTTCAAATCGAGCAATGTTTCGTACATGATAAAAATCTTCTTCCGGGAGAAGGAATCGGGCTTCGCCCCAATTATTAATATTCTCAATGATGTCAAGAATCATTTCACTTCTGGACTGAATGTTAGGGTGAGAACTTTTGGAGTCATCATAATCTTTTTCTACAGAGATATCCGGAAACTCAGTTTCAAAGTAGCTCTCCGGAATAACCAGATGATCCGTATTCCAGTAAGTTGAAGGAATCGATTTCAGATCAAAAGGTAAATAGGAATACAATAATACATCGAAGACATCAAAAAGTTCCTCTTTAGAATATCCTGCAGCATTGTATAATTCAATTCCCACACCATCCGCTTCAAACTCTTTTTCTTTGGAGTACTGGCTGAGTTGCTTAATCTTACTGTCGTTGTTTACTCTTGATCGTGCAATTTCAACATTTTCTTTATACCCTTCAACAACGTGCTCTTTTTGATAGTGAGCAATTTCGTGAGCGAGTACAAAGGCAAGCTGCGCTTCATTGGAAAGCTGTGCCAAAAGTCCCTCCGTTACGAAGATAATTCCCTGTTTGGTTGAAAACGCATTTACTACATTTGAACGAAGAATGTAGAAGCGGATATCTGAATTTTTTCCTGTAATTTTTTCTCCTACCCGTGTGACATATTCGGTCATTTCATCGCCGTAGATAACTCTTCCGGAACGTAGGATTTCATCAATGCCATAATGAATTCCCTTGATAAACTCTTTACTTTCTTTCTTTCCTAAGCCGTCAATTACGATGTCTTTTTCTTCATTGACTTTTTCGAAGGTCATTAAAGCAAAGTCATCCGGCATATCTCCTCTGGATTGTATCGGAGTGAAATTACTAAAGTCCGTTTTTTGGGCCGTAACAAATAAAGACAGTCCCAGGGTAAACAAAGGGATTAAAGTGAGTTTTTTCATTCGAAGGTTATTTGAGTTGTTCCGGGATAAAACATACCGGAATTTCAACCATTTTGTGTTTATTAATAGTGTTGAGTTTTTTGTAGATATTCAGAACTTCTTTTTGTCTTTCTGAAAGGTTGTTGTTTGTTTCACCATTTTCGTTAAACTCCATAGCCCATTCCAGTTCCGGATAAGTGGCTCCAATCTGGTCTTCGTCTGTTCTGTCATCTTCCCACAGACCATCCGTAGGCGGTGAATTGAGTATCTCATCGATAACTCCCATGTGCTCTCCCAGGGTATAAACCTGAGTTTTCATAAGGTCGGCAATAGGAGAAAGGTCGACGCCTCCATCACCATATTTGGTATAAAAGCCTACTCCAAAATCTTCTACTTTATTTCCAGTCCCTGCTACAAGAAGTCGGTTGGTTTGACCGATGGCATACAACGTCATCATGCGCAGGCGGGAACGGGAGTTGGCCATAGATAATTGATCCGAAGCTACGTCCTTTGGAAGTGCACTTTCAAAATGAGAAAAAACACTGGATAATTCAATTTCGAAGGAACTTACATTCGGAAATTTTTGTTCAAGATCCCTGATGTGAGCAGCAGCTAAACGGTAGTGTTCCCGTTTTTGCCGGATAGGCATATTCAAACAAATTACCGGAGCTCCTGTTTTGGCACAAAGAGTAGACGTGACTGCAGAGTCAATACCTCCCGATATTCCAATGATGAAACCTTGTAAACCTGATTGATTCAGATAATCTTTAAGCCAAGCGACTATATGCTCTTCAACTCCCTGGTAATTCAAATCGTACTGATGTTTTTAGTTAGAATAGAATTCCTAGTTTGAATTCTATCAGCATTTGACTGGCTTTAAACGAACGATACGTCTTGGAGAGATCTGAGTTGATATTGTACAAAGAGCTTCCGTTTCTGTCTGACTTTCCGTTTCCGGAAAACAAAGGAGTGAAAGTATAATAAAATCCGGCTTCAAGGAATAAACTGGTCGTTCCTATAAAGTTCCATTCTGCTCCGGCAGCCATTCCCCCGGCAGCACGGATGAAAAGC
Source organism: Wandonia sp. (assembly GCF_984588085.1). Classification (NCBI taxonomy): domain Bacteria; kingdom Pseudomonadati; phylum Bacteroidota; class Flavobacteriia; order Flavobacteriales; family Crocinitomicaceae; genus Wandonia; species Wandonia sp. Next base: position 45,521 of record NZ_CFIGVI010000013.1, on the reverse strand, counting down.
AAATCATTTTTCGCTTTCATCTTTTCAATGGAGGCCCCTGTTTGCGGTAAAATACCTTCGAAATTCGTTCCTTCATCATTCACCGTCTGGTTGATAACAAAACTTGTTCTGAGTCCAAACTTACCATAGTACCGGAAGTAGCCAATAAAGTTAGTTCTGAAGATCAGCATCGTAGGGATGGTCAGAGTAATAGGCTTTTGTTTCCTTGTAGCAATAAGGAAAGTACCTTCTGCATTACTCTCATCATCTTTGTTCAGATAGATTTCCCGATCGCTGTAATCGTAAAAGAAATTGTTTCCGGAAGTTGGAGAATAGGAGAAGCTCTGGAAATTAAATTCAAGCCCTGTATATAATGCGATATGTGGTTTAAAGTTGTAATGCAAGCCCATTCCGACACCGAAAGAACTTCCTAATCCATCACTTTCGATTTGATTCGTTTTAAAAGAAGTACTCAACATACCTCCATTAAACACAAAACCTGCCTGAACAACTTTTTCTTCAGCATCCTGAGCATGAAGTGCGGAAAGACTTAAGGTCGCTCCCAAAAATAAAGAAACTATTCTTTTCATGTTTTGATGTTTCATTCCGTTAATAGGTTGCAAGAACTTTAGACTGCAATATTAGTGATTTTTTACCTTCGGCTCTACCCAAAAGACGTAAAATCGAGCGATAAAATGGTGCATTTGATGAAAACAGGCTGATCGAAATTGATTAGTTTTGCTAAAAACTGTACTATGAGGTGGTATAAACAAGTAGGCTTTTTGTGTGTTTTACTGGCAATGACTGCCTGCAAATCCGATCGTCTGGATATTACAGTTCCTGATAAAGAGGTTGTTATTGAGCTGATTCGAATGGAGCAGGATTTTGTGAAAATTGCTTCTGTAGAAGATGCGCAGATGAAACACGAACAATACGAAGAGTCGTTTCCTGAATTGTATGCGTATTACCTGGGAGCATGTCTTCAGGCAGGAAGAATGGAAGATTCTCTGGTGCATGAAAATTTGTATTTGTTTCTCCGGGATACTTTTATGAGCGGGCTGAATTCAGAATTGGTGAATAGATTTTCTGATTTTCCTGAGTATGAACTAATAAAAAACGGATTCAGGTACTATGCCTATTATTTTCCTGAGAGTGCGCTTCCTGAAAAGCTGGTGACGTATAATTCGGCGTTTTCGAATAGTGTTATATCTTCCCCACATGAAATCGGGATTGGTCTGGAGCGCTATTTGGGAGCTGATGATCCTTTTATAAAGAAACTCCCTGAACAGGTCTTCTTTCAGTACATAAAAAAGCAGATGGAACGAAAGTTTATGGTTCGTGATGCAATGATGAGCTGGATAGGAAGTAACCACTTTACGGAAGTGGATGATAACCTTGTTATAGCAGAGCAACTGGTACATTGGGGGAAGTTATTGTATCTGGTTGAGGCTATGCTTCCACAGGAATCAAAAGCTGTTCTTCTTAGGTATGATGATGAAGAGTACAAGTGGGCAGGGGAAAACGAAATTGCTTTCTGGAAGTATTTGGTAGAGGAGAATTTCCTGTTTAAAAGAGAGCAAAAAGTAGCCAGAAATATTTTTTCAGATGGTCCCTTCACGCCCGGACTTCCCATTGAGGAAAAAGCACCACCACGATTGGGGCAGTTTCTTGGTTGGAAAATTGTAAAACAGTATATGGACGAAAACGATACAGTGGAGCTGAAGGAAATGATAAGTATAGATTATAAAACAATTCTAAAAACGTATAAACCGGAGTAAAGATGAGCAATCCTATAAAGAAAAAATCAGTGATAGAAATAGAGGTCGGAATTAATGAAAATAATGTTCCACAGGAAATTCACTGGAGTGCTGAAGACGGGAAAGTGAACCGAGAAGAAGCCAGAGCTATGTTATTAGCCCTTTGGGATCCCCGTTCGCAAAACACCATGAAAATTGATTTGTGGACGACTGAGATGTCCGTTGAAGAAATGAAGGTGTTTTTTCATCAGACCTTACTTACAATGGCTGATTCATTTCAGAAAGCGACAGGAGAACAGGCAATTGTAGAAGATCTCCGGGATTATTGCTATCATTTTGCAGATAAGATGGATATTATGCCGAAATAGAAACAGAAGCGGGCCGGATGAGTATCCGGCCTTTTCTTTTGATCTTGCGATCTCAGGTTACAGTTGTGTAGCCTTCCAGGCGCGGTACAAGTCGAAATAACTCTTCGTTTCCATAACGACCACACCGCCTGTTGTATCTCCATATTTAGCCGGAATTCCTCCGGTGTATACTGAAACTCCTCCGATTGCCACTCCGGGTACTTTAGAAATGTCTCTTGTTTTCACTCCGTCAATGAGATAAACCATCTCTCCTTTTCGGGCTCCTCTGAAATATAATTCTCCATCCTCACTTTTTTGGATATCAGAAGTCATATTCGAAATCAAGTCAGCCGGATTCTGAATGTTAACATTATGTTTCAGATCCAATGGGGTTAAGGTAATCATGTGCTCATTTCCCGGATCTAGCTTTATTTCGTTGGGATTGTTATAGATGAAAATTACAGTTGTTAGCATTTTAGGGTCAAAAATGACATCTGGTACTTTGCAATACCCATTTGGGCTAACATAGTTGTTCTGTAACGTCATCGTATCTCCCAGAAAAGAGATATTTACCTCATACGTTCCCGGAGGGACAGTAGAAATTCTAAAGCGTCCGTTGTGGTCTGAAACAGATCCCAGTATAGCGGTTCCCGTATTTACCCATACGCGGGCTCCAATAATTGGTTCTTCCTCCGATTCAATGATTTTACCGACGATTTCACCGTAGTTTTCCTGTGCGTTGGCCATTACTCCCAATGTTAACGCTAAGCCAAAAATAATTCGTTTCATAACTTAGATTTTGGTATTGGGATGTATGGGGAGTCACTATTCCATAAATAAAAACGGGAAAAAATAAGAAAAAAGTAATTATCCGTTTTCAGCGACAACTTCTGTTACCTCCGGAAGATGCTGTTTCAGAAGGTTTTCGATTCCCATTTTAAGTGTGGCAGTTGAGCTGGGACAACCGGAACATGATCCTTTTAAAATAACAGTCACTACACCGTTATCATATCCTCTGAAGTCAATTGCTCCTCCATCGCCTTCTACAGCAGGACGAACATATTCATCTAAAAGCGTACGAATAGCATCATCATATTCGGAAGGTGTTATTTCTTTTCGAGGTTCATCTTCTTTCTCTTCTACTACTTCACGCGGGGCAGGCATTTGGATAAGAATTTCTTTCCCGTCTCCAATGAAATCACGGATAAATTCCCGTAACTCCATGGTTATGTAATCCCACCCGATTGTATCCGTTTTCGTAATCGTGATGAAGTTTGCCGCAATAAAAACACTCTTAACAAAAGGGAAATTGAACAATTCTTCAGCTAATGGAGAATATCCTTTAGCTTCTGACTGACTCAGAAACTCTGCTGATTCACCTGATAGTAATATGTGTTTGTTGGCAACAAATTTCATTGTTGACGGGTTAGGGGTCATTTCTGCATATATCGTTACCGGAACTTTCATTGTATTCATATTTTATACAAAGTTAAGGATAATACGCCAAAAGATAGATTGAAGATTATAAAGATGCTGTAATAGATTTCCAATAATCAGAGTGCTTTTATTTTGAGGGAATCAAAATATTGATGATATTTGCTTTGTGAGAAGAGTATATGCCATACTAGCCACTCTAATGATACTTTTTGTTTTTACAGGAAGTATCGGAGTTAACTTATATCGTTCGTATTGCGATATGAGGGGAGAAGTGGAAACTTTTCTTACATCAGGTAATGATCTGTGCCTCATTATGGAGGAGCAAAACCTTACGTCATGTTGTTCAGAAGTATCTTCTGTTTGTAAGGTGGAAGAAGGTGCAAAAGACGGGTGTTGTAGTGAAGAAGAAATAACTATTCGGATAGATCTTCCTTTCAGTCAGCAGTATATTGCTTTTGGATTTTCTGATATTGTATTTACTCCTTTGTCTTCCCCTTTAGTTGTTGCGTCGTATAATTTGGTTAACTGCCCTGATAAAAGCAGCATTCGCGTCAGACCACCCCCCCGTTATTTCGGAAAAAACTTACTTCCTGTAATTTCTGTTTGGAGAATCTAGAATTGACCGAACCTTATTGAGTTCAGTTGATTTTAGTATTTAAAAAACAGTAAAATGAAAAAATATTTTTTTGCACTACTGTTAGTCTTGACTTTCGGACAAATATCTTTCGGGCAGGTTTCCGGGGTGATCTATGGAGAGTCAGATGGCAGTAAAGAAGCATTGGTAGGGGCACAAGCCTACTTCTTAGGGGCTCAGTCAGGAGCCATAACAGATGTTGAGGGGAAATTTAGTTTAGCTATCCCCAAACAAATTCCTGATACATTAGTATTTCAATTCACAGGCTTTGAAGCAGACACTATGATTATCACTTCGAAAGAGGCGATTGAAATAGAAGTCACCTTATATTCTAATATTTTCCTCAAAGAGATCGTTGCCGAAGGTAGGCAGAAACCTTCCGGAATCTTACGTATGGAGACACTTCAGGTAGAGCAATTGAACGAGGGAGAGTTGCGAAAAGCAGCCTGTTGTAATATATCTGAATCTTTTGAAACGAATGCATCAGTAGATGTGAATTTCACGGATGCTGTATCCGGAGCCCGTCGTATACAAATGATGGGACTTGATGGTGTATATACGCAGGTGCAACTGGAGAATGTACCGGTATTCCGGGGGCTTTCCAATACATTTGGACTAACAAGTATTCCCGGTACATGGGTCGAGTCTATACAGATTACCAAAGGAACTGGAAGTGTAATGAACGGATATGAATCGATGGCAGGATTGATTAATGTAGAGTTAAAGAAATCAGAGACAGCCGAGACTTTTTACTTTAACGCCTACGGAAATCGATTCGGAAGAGCAGAAGTAAATCTCCATGGAGGACATTATGTAGGGAAATCTCATAAGTGGTCAACAGGATGGTTTGTACATGGTTCCGGACTTTTTGCCGAGAATGATAACAACAAAGATGGATTCAGAGATATTCCTTTGAGTCAGACTGCCAGTGTAATGAATCGATGGAGTTATTCCGGAGAAAAAATGGAAATGAAGTTTATGATTACCGGTAGTTATGATCAGAAGTACGGTGGTCAGTTAGGTTACTCTCCGGGAAGCAACGACCTTTCCCGATACGGAGTGGATATTCTGAACCGAAATCTGGAAGCGTATTTGAAAACAGGTTTCTTCCTGAAAAAGCGACGCTTTGGTTCGATCGGACTTATTTACAATGCGAAGTTATTCGAAATGAATACACGGTTCGGAAATGAAAGTTATGACGGGTTAGAGAAGCGGTTTTATTTTAATGCAATCTACTCTGATATCATTGGTAATACCAATAATACGATCAATGCCGGATTGAGTTTTGTGTATGTGGATATGGATGAGAAGTTTAACCAGGTTCCGATTACCCGTGAAGAAATTGTTCCGGGTGCTTTTGCCGAATATACCTATACTGGGCAGCGTATTACAACTGTATTAGGAGTACGTGGAGATTACCACAATCTATTCGGCTTTCAGACATCTCCCCGCGTTCATTTAAAGTGGCGACTTTCGGAACATACAGACCTTCGTATTACCGGAGGAAGAGGATGGCGTGTTCCGAATTATGTAGCGGATAATGTATACATGATGGCAACGAACCGAATCTGGGTAAACAATGCAAACCTTCAACCGGAGATAAGCTGGAATATGGGAGGCTCAGTTGTTCAGGGATTCAAATTGTTCGGAAAAACAGCAGGTATAACAGTTGATTACTACCACACACGTTTTGTAGACCAGTTGATTATGGATCTGGAAGATCCGTACACAGTACAGTTTTACAATATGCAGGGGACATCTTATTCCAATACATTGCAGGCGGAATTCAACTATGAACCATTTAATGGGTTTGATTTCAAAGTGATCTATAAACTTACCGATGTAAAAGCCAATTTTGGGGGAGAGTTCCAGCAGAAAATGATGGTACCCGTACACCGTGGAATGGTAAACTTTGCTTACATAACCCGAAATAAAAAATGGGAATTTGACCTTACGGGAACATTGATGGGAATGATGCGTTTGAATCCGGTACCGGATGCGTATGCTGCGGATTTCCCGGAACGATCTGATGTTTTTGGCACGATTAATGCGCAAATTACTTACGTGTACAAGAAGTGGGATTTTTATCTGGGAGGTGAAAACCTGACGAATTATATTCAGAAGAATGCTATTGTTGGAGCAGATGAGCCTTTTGGTAACTATTTTGACGCTACCCGTGTATATGCTCCGATAGCTGGTGCTAATGTGTATATTGGTGTGCGTTATAAGATTAAGAGAAAAGATAAAAAAGAAGAACATAAACATTAACAGGTATGAAAGCAGTTATAATTGTATTTAGTTTATTGCTGACATCGTTAGCGTACGGACAGGAAAAGAAACCTCAGATAGTTATTCAAACATCTGCGGAATGCGGACAGTGTAAAGACAGAGTTGAAGAAAAACTCAATTATACTTCTGGAATTATTTTTTCGGAATTGGATGTACCGACCAAACAGTTAACGGTTAAGTATAAAGCCAACAAGATTACGGCTGATGAAATTCGTAAGATTCTCTCCGATCTGGGGTACGATGCAGATGATGTGAAAGCAGATCCGGAAGCTATGGCTAAATTACCCTTGTGCTGTCAGCCGGGTGGGATGGATGGACACGACCATTAGTAGATCTCGTTATTCTCCAGAGATAAGGCTTGCTCGACGATAGAGCAACTGAGTTGATGGTCAAATTTTTGAACCGCGTTCCGGATAATTTCTTTCGGAATGCGGTTTTTGTTTTCTAGCCATAGTGAAATTGTTTCTGCCAGACTTTCTGCATTCATAGATTCAAATAAGTAACCACTTTGTCCAAATTCTAACAACTCAGGACTTCCCCCTGCATTACTGGCGATAACAGGTTTACCGGATGCCATTGCTTCTATGGTTACCATTCCGAATGTTTCGGCTTTGGATGCCATAACAAGAGCATCTATAGCGTGATAGAAAACGTCAACATCTTGTCTGAACGGACGAATAAGAACACGATTCTCCAGATGGTTTTGTTGAATGAATTCGAGAAGTCCTTCATAGTATATTTGTCCTTCGGATTCTCCTTCACCCTTAGTGGGTTCACCTAGCAAACATACATAGAGATTAGGAGTAGATTGTAGCATATTAAAAGCCTTAAGTAAAAGGTCTTGCCCTTTCCCCTGATCAAAACGTCCGATCAGGCCTAAGATAGTTCCTTCTGTTGGCAGGTCCAGTTGTTTTCGGCAGTTGATCGGATCTTTTTCGATGTAGTCTGATAAAACAATTCCGTCCGGAATAACCTGTATACGATCATGTGGCATACGAGTTCGTACTTTCACCTGATTGGCGAGTCCCTCAAGTGGACACGACCAAAGATCTAATCCTCTGTATCTGATCGTATGTAGCACGTCACGTTTCGAAACACCAAGTTGCATAGCCATGAAGTAGGAGAGATGAAAAGGACGAAAAGAGAGTCGTTTGGCAAGTACGGAAAGACTAATGTCCCTTGTATCCCGAAGTAATACGTGGGTAATACCTTCTTGTTTGATAATTCTCTTTAAGCGAATAGCAGCTGGAATATCGTAATATTTCCTGTGCTTTTTTAGTGGAAGAACGTCAATACCGGCCTTTTTTGCAGCTGTGTACAAAGGAGATCCTTTCCGACAAAGCATAACAACCGAATGTTGTCTTTCCTGCATCCAAAGTGCACATTTGAGATGGTTCATTTCTAATCCTCCCCAACTCATAGAACCGCATAGGTAGGCCAATTTTTGTTTCATAGTACGAAGTTACTTTTTTGAATGGTTCCTTTATCTTTGTTTTATGGAAAAAGGATGGATTATTCCCTGTAACGGGAAAACGCCAAAAGTAGGCGGAAATTGTTGGATTGCTCCGAATGCAACCCTTGTTGGTGATTTTGAATGCGGTAGCGAGTGTTCGTTTTGGTTCAATGCAGTGGTTCGGGGAGATGTCAACAGTATCCGGTTCGGAAATAGGGTCAACGTTCAGGATGGAGCAGTAATCCATTGTACGTATGAAAAGACGAAAACGATTATTGGAAATAACGTTTCTATCGGGCACAATGCTCTCGTACATGGATGTACAGTCGAAGACAATGTATTGATTGGGATGGGAGCGATTGTTATGGACAATTGTTATATCGAAGAGGGGAGTATTATTGCTGCCGGGGCTGTCTTAACAGAAGGAACTCATGTAAAAGCGGGGAGTTTGTATGCAGGAGTTCCGGCAAAGTTCAGAAAAGAAGTGGATAAACGATTGAGAGAAGGGGAGATAGAACGAATAGCTACGAATTATGTAAAATATTCCGGGTGGTTTAAATAATCACTAAAGTTGAATCTTTAGCGCATTAATAGGGCAGTCCATAAAAATTTCGGCTTTTTCATCGAAGTCTGTAGGAGTTTCTGTGGTGTAGTATTCGGTTTGCCCGGTTTTTCGCAATTTATTCTCCATCCACTGATGTCGGTGCAGGTAATCTTTAAGGCTTAATGCAACAATTTCTCCCTGAGGAACCAATTGAATATCGGGGGAAATAAATGATTCAATAACCGATTGTACAATAGGATAATGTGTACAGCCTAAAAGTATTGTATCAATAGAAGAATCCTTGCTAAGGAGTGTTTCAACATCCTGTTGTATGATCATGCGCCCCGGAACTGATTCGTGCATATTATTTTCAATCAGGGGAACCCAAAGGGGACAAGCTAACTGTGTGACGGATAAATCGGGGTAGAATTTCTCTAATTCAATCAGATAGGAGCGAGATTTTATGGTTCCTTTGGTTCCTAATATCCCTATATGTCCTGATGCTGTAAATTTTCCGACGACTTCTGTTGTAGGCCGGATAACTCCAAGAACACGTTTGTCCATACCTAAAGTGTGTAAATCATTGCGTTGTATGGAACGCAGAGCCTTTGCAGATGCCGTATTACAGGCTAAAACAACCAGGTCGCAATCCAGTTCAAATAGTTTTTTTACAGCTTCCAGTGTAAACCGGTAGACAACTTCGAAGGAACGGTTTCCATAGGGAGTTCGGGCATTATCTCCCAGATAGATATAGTCGTAATCAGGAAGGATGCGTTGCAATTCGGAAAGGACAGTCAGACCTCCGTAACCTGAATCAAAAACACCTATTTTTTTCTTCCTTTCCATCTTTTAAAGGTACAAAAAAGGTCTTCGTAACGACGAAGACCTTTCTAATTTATTTATGGGATAACTTATGGTTTTTTTGTCTCGGACTCTTTTTCAAGTTTTAACAATTCTACCATTACCTCGTTTGTGATATCCTCTCCGTTTGCGTACAAAGCAGAAGAAACATCCAAAACATAATTTAGTTTTTTACGATCAGAAACAATTTTTACAGCTTCCTGTACACGAGCCAGAATAGGTTCGTTGAAGCGTTGCTGTAAGATTTGAAGATCCTGCTCAAGTGTTCCCTGACGTTCCTGATAAGTCTGCTCTTTAGCCTGAATTTTCTTAGCTTTCATTTCAAGCATTAATGGTGACTCTCCGTTCGTTTGAGCGGTTTCATATTCTTTATATAGCTTACGCAGTTGCTCTTCCAGTTCCTGAAGTTCAGCCATTCCGTCTTGTTGGAATTTCTGAATCTCTTTTATAGCTTGCTTACGTGAAGGCATAGTATCCAAAAGTTGCTGAGAATTTACATGAGCAATTTTAGATTGAGCATTTACAGCTGTTCCACTGATCACAAGCATTAGGATAAAAAGTAACTTTTTCATTTTTTCTTTCTTTGGTTTTTATACTACTTATTTTGTTGAAATACCCAGTTCTCGAAGAACCCGGTCACTCAAATCATACTTCGAATCCGCGAATATAAGATTTGATTGGTTAGCTTTGTCAAAAACGAAGCTATAATTTCCTTTTGAGGCTACTTTTTCAAGCGCATCATAGATTTGGTCCTGAATTGGTTTAATAAGTTCCTGACGTTTCTGGAACAGTTCTCCTCCTACACCAAAATATCCGCGTTGAAGTGCCATAATTTCTTCTTCCAATACATCTATTTCCTCCTTTCTTTTTTCCCGAACCTCATCCGGAAGCAGTACTTCTTCACGGGCAAAGGCATCCTTCTTTTTGTTTAGTACTTCGTATCGGTTATCGATATCCTGTTGCCATCGTTCTGAAAACTTGTTAAGCTTTTCTTTGTTCTCGGCATACTCAGGCAAGTTGTCCAAAATGTATTTGGAATCGATATACCCGTACTTTTGACTAAGTGAAGCAAAAGTGATGCCAAAAATGAAAGTCAGAAATAAAATTGCTTTTTTCATA